>NZ_JBSFUU010000015.1:0-155134 GCF_053591955.1 Streptomyces sp. NPDC002845
ATACAAAAGCCTCAAGGTCGACCGACGCACCTACAAAGCCACCCTCAGCATCAACATCTTGACGCCGACGATCAGCCCGTAACTTCACGGCCTTGCCCTTTGGGGCGCGGTACCTGGCCGGACTTCGCCAGACCCGCCTAGCCGACCTCGCCCCGTACATCTCGTACGCCCTGTACATCCTGTTCGGCCAGCCGGAGCGCTTCCCGGGCGAGGGCGTCGGCGCGGGCGGTGTCCTCCGGGGTTTCGCGGTGCTCCTGGGCGTCCTGGTCCTGTTCCTCGTCCTCCCGGGCCCGCGCGAGATGCCGCTCCGCCTCCGCCAGACGGGTCCGTGCCTCGCTCCCGACGACCTCTCGATGGGCCGTGACGAAGCCCGCGGCGGCGGCCACGGTGCCCCGGACGGGCGGCAGACTCCTCGCGGCCTGGGCGGCCTGCGCGGCTTCCCTGTCTTCCCTGCCTTCCCCGGCCTCGGTGGCCTCGGTGTCGAGGGCGGGTGAGAGGCTCCCCTCGGCTTCGGCGGTCTCGGCGGTCTCGGCGGCTTCCGCGGCCTCGGTACCCCGGACGGGCGGCCGGCTCCCCTCGGCCCCCGCCAGCTCGGCCGCGAGTCGGTCCACGGCGGTGAGGAGGGCGTCCGCCCGGGATACGGCGCTCTCGGCTGCCCGTAGCTGGGCGGCGGCGGTCGTGTTGTCGCCCGAGTCGGCCGACTGGTGTGCCTGGTTGAGGCGGACAGCCGCGGACAGCAGCCGGTCCTTGGCCTGTTCGACGTGACCGATGACGGACGCGGTGGCGGAGGGGGCGTACTCCTGGCGGAGCCGGGTGAGTGTCGCGTCGGTGGCGGCGACCCGTCCGGTCAGCTCGCGGAAGCGGGTCTCGGCGTAGCCGAGGGCCGGAGCCACGTCCCGCTCCAGCGCTCTGACCCGTGCGAACTCGGCCGCCGCGGTGCCGAGGCCGCGCCCGGCCGTGGTGCAGCGGGCGACGATCTCCTCCAGCAGCCCGCGTTCCGTGTCGGGCGACACGGCCCCCGGCGCGCTGTCGTCGAGCTGTTGCCGCAGCTGGAAGGCTACGGCCAGCTGGTCCCGCGCGGATTGGAGCGCCGCCGCGAACGGTTCGCCCGCCCGGTCCCCCAACCGCCCGACGACGAAGCCGAGTTCCTCGTAACCCGCGCGTATGCGGTCGTCGACCTCGACGAGCAGTCGCCGTCCCTGCCGGTCGAGCTCGGGCAGCGGTGCGACGGGCGGCGGCGCGACGCTCCCGCCCGGGGTCGTACGGGTGGTCGCCCGCCGCCTCCGCCGGAGGTACGCGTACGCCACGAGCACCGCGACCGCGACCACCGCGACGACCGGCGGGACGAGGTCCCAGGCCGCGGACTCGTGCTCCGTCGCCTCCAGGGGCGCCGGCACACCCTGCCGGGTGGCGGCCACCTCCTCCGTCCCGCCGCCGGACGCCGCCGCCACGGCCGACACCAGCCAGCCCACGGCCACGAGTCCCCCGATCACGGCATGCGCCAACCGCGCGCATATGTGCGCTTTGGGGCGACCCGATGGGGTTCGGCTTGGGGACGAGGTCACATTTGGGAGCGTATTTCCGCTTACGCGGTCTCGCGACCGGAATGAGACCCGGAGCGCGACCCCGAGTGCGACCCCGACTGCGTCCGGGGCGGGTGAAGACCCTCGTGGCCCTTGTAGCCCCCGTGAGCCCGCCCCTCACCGCCTCACCCCTTACCGCCTCACCCTCACCGCCTCCTGATCTTCGACCCCAGCCACACCAACGGGTCGTACTTGCGGTCGACCGCGCGCTCCTTCAAAGGGATCAGGGCGTTGTCCGTGATCTTGATGCCTTCGGGGCAGACCTCCGTGCAGCACTTGGTGATGTTGCAGTAGCCGAGGCCGTGTTCGTCCTGGGCGGTGCGTTTGCGGTCCAGACCCGACTCGGCGGCGGAGTCCAGGGGGTGCATGTCCAGTTCGGCGACGCGCATCAGGAAGCGCGGGCCCGCGAACGCCGGTTTGTTCTCCTCGTGGTCGCGGACCACATGGCACGTGTCCTGGCACAGGAAGCACTCGATGCACTTGCGGAACTCCTGCGAGCGGTCCACGTCCTCCTGCATCATGCGGTACTCGCCGGGCCCCAGCTCCGCCGGCGGGACGAAGGACGGGACCTCCCTCGCCTTGGTGTAGTTGAAGCCGACGTCCGTGACGAGATCCCGTACGACCGGGAAGGCGCGCAACGGCGTCACCGTGATCGTCTCCTCCTTCCCGAACACCGACATGCGCGTCATGCACAGCAGCCGCGGCCGCCCGTTGATCTCCGCCGAACACGAACCGCACTTGCCCGCCTTGCAGTTCCAGCGGACGGCCAGGTCGGGGGCCTGGGTCGCCTGGAGGCGGTGGATGATGTCGAGCACCACCTCACCGTCGTTGACCTCGACCTTGAAGTCCTCCAGGCCGCCGCCTCCGACGTCACCTCGCCACACCTTGAAGCGGGCCTCGTAACTGCTCACTCGTAGAGCTCCTCTTCGGCGAGGTACTTGACCAGCTCCTCCTTCTCGAAAAGGGCAAGCAGGTCGGGGCGGACGGGGTCGGTGGTCTCCCGGGTGAGATCGATCTGGCCGCGCACCGGGTCCGTGGCCGCCAGCCCGCCCGTGGGGTCGACGAGTCGGCACAGCAGGTTGATACGGCGCCACGCGCGTTCCATCGTGGGGTGGTCCTCCCGCGTATGGCCGCCCCGCGACTCCGTACGCTCCAGAGCCGCCCGCGCCACGCACTCGCTGACCAGCAGCATGTTCCGCAGGTCCAGGGCGAGATGCCAGCCCGGGTTGAACTGGCGGTGGCCCTCGACCCCGGCCCGGCGTGCCCGTACCCGCAGGTCGGCGAGTTTCTCCAGGGCCTGCTTCATCTCGGCCTCGCGGCGGATGATGCCGACGAGGTCGTTCATCGTCTGCTGGAGCTCCTGGTGGAGGGTGTACGGGTTCTCCGGCGGGCGGCCGTCCTCCTCGCCGGGCACCGGGCCCTCGGCGGAGAACGGGCGCAGGGCCTCCGCGGAGGCCGTGTCCACCTGGCCGTCGTCGACCACGGGGCGCTGCTCCAGCCCCGTCGCGTACTCGGCCGCGTGCAGCCCCGCCCGCCTGCCGAACACCAGCAGGTCGGAGAGCGAGTTGCCGCCCAGCCGGTTGGAGCCGTGCATACCGCCGGCGACCTCCCCGGCCGCGAACAGCCCGGGTACCCCGCGTGCCGCCGCCGTGTCCGAGTCGACCGCGATGCCGCCCATCACGTAGTGGCAGGTCGGGCCGACCTCCATCGCCTCGGCGGTGATGTCGACGTCCGCCAGCTCCTTGAACTGGTGGTACATGGACGGCAGCCGGCGCCGGATGACCTCGGCCGGCATACGCGACGACACATCGAGGAAGACGCCGCCGTGCGGGGAGCCGCGCCCCGCCTTGACCTCCGCGTTGATGGCCCGGGCGACCTCGTCACGCGGCAGCAGCTCGGGTGGACGCCGGTTGTTGTCCGGGTCCTCGTACCAGCGGTCGCCCTCCTCCTCGGACTGGGCGTACTTCTCCTTGAAGACGTCGGGGATGTAGTCGAACATGAACCGCTTGTCCTCGGAGTTGCGCAGCACCCCGCCGTCCCCGCGCACGGACTCCGTGACGAGGATGCCTTTCACCGACGGCGGCCACACCATCCCCGTCGGGTGGAACTGCACGAACTCCATGTTCAGCAGCGGCGCCCCGGCCAGCAGCGCCAGCGCGTGCCCGTCGCCCGTGTACTCCCACGAGTTCGACGTCACCTTGAACGACTTGCCGATCCCGCCGGTCGCGATGACGACCGCCGGGGCTTCGAGGACGAAGAAACGGCCCGATTCGCGGTCGTACGCGAAGACCCCCGAGACACTGCCATCGCTCTTCAGGACGCGGGTGACCGTGCACTCCTGGAAGATCTTCAGCCGGGACTCGTAGTCGCCGGTCTCCTTCATGTCCTCCTGCTGGAGGGCGACGACCTTCTGCTGCAGCGTCCGGATCAGCTCCAGCCCCGTACGGTCGCCGACATGCGCCAGCCTGGGGTACTCGTGCCCGCCGAAGTTTCGCTGCGAGATGCGGCCGTCCTTCGTACGGTCGAAGAGGGCGCCCCAGGTCTCCAGCTCCCAGACCCGGTCCGGCGCCTCCTGGGCGTGCAGCTCGGCCATGCGCCACTGGTTGAGGAACTTGCCGCCGCGCATCGTGTCGCGGAAGTGGACCTGCCAGTTGTCGCCGACGTTGACGTTGGCCATGGCGGCGGCGATACCGCCCTCGGCCATCACCGTGTGGGCCTTGCCGAACAGGGACTTGCAGATCACGGCCGTACGGGCGCCGCGTTCGCGAGCCTCGATGGCGGCGCGCAGCCCGGCGCCGCCCGCGCCCACCACGACGACGTCCCACTCCTGCCGGTCGACCACGGACATCAGAACAACCTCGGATCGTCGAAGACACCGGACGCGACGAGATAGACGTAGAAGTCGGCGAGCGCGACGCTCACCAATGACGTCCAGGCGAGCAGCATGTGACGGGCGTTCAGCTTGCCCACCCACTGCCACATCCGGTAGCGCACGGGGTGCTGGGAGAAGTGCTTGAGCTTGCCGCCGACGATGTGCCGGCAGGAGTGGCAGGAGATCGTGTACGCCCAGATCAGCACGATGTTGACGAGGAACACCAGCGTGCCGAGGCCCATGTGGCCCCACTCGTAGCTCTCGTCCCGGAAGGCGAGGACGGTGTCGTACGTCAGGATTACGGCGACGAGGAGCGCGGCGTAGAAGAAGTACCGGTGGATGTTCTGCAGGACCAGCGGGAAGCGGGTCTCGCCCGTGTACTTCTTGTGCGGCTCGGCCACGGCGCACGCGGGTGGGGACGCCCAGAAGCCCCGGTAGTACGCCTTGCGGTAGTAGTAGCAGGTCAGGCGGAAGCCGAGCGGGAAGATCAGGATGATGATGGCCGGCGAGAGGCCCCACCAGCTGCCGAAGATCTCCCAGTTGGGGCCCGCGCGCATCGGCTCGCAGCGCTCCGCCAGGCAGGGGGAGTAGAACGGCGAGACGTACGGGGCCGCGTAGTAGTGCGCGTCGGCGAAGGCCCGCCACGTCGAGTAGACGATGAAGGCCAGGAGTCCGGCCGCCGTGGTGGCGGGGGCCAGCCACCAGCGGTCCGTCCGCAGGTGGGGAGCGGTGATGGCGGCGCGCGTACGGGTGTGTACGCCGCCGCCGGCGGTATGCGGTTCTGTTGCGGGAGGTTCCGTACCAGTGGCCAACATTGACTCCGGTCGGGTTCAGGGGGCGTGGCGGTCGCGGGCGCCGAGGCCTTCGTCGTCCGAGTCCGTCCACAGGCTGCTGTCGTACGGGGTGTCGGGGATGGGGACGAGATCGGGGCGCCGCCCTGGGGCGGAGGCGGGGGCGGAGGCCGCCTCGCGGAGCAGCGCGACGCTCTCGCGCAGGTGCTGGCAGTCGGTGCGGACCCGGCGTATGTCGAGACCGCCGCTGCCGAGCTGCTGTTCCAGGCGGCTCACGGACCGGTTCAGGTCTTCGAGGCAACGCTGGACTGACGTCAGTTCGTCGTTCACGGACATGACGTGACCTCACTTCCGTCGGCTGTGCGGGCCGTGGGCGGCAACGTTCATGCGCCTGCGAGTGTTGCGCGTCACACCTGTCGGTGGGAAGGGATGTGCACCGATTGGCCGAGGCGCGTGGACGCATCCCGTGGTGCGTTGCGCCGCACGGGTGGCCTTCGCGGCCGTTTTCGCCGTGTCGCCGCCCGTTGCGGACCTCTTTCCTTGTTCAGTGGCCGCACACATGTGATCAGCTCCATATACCGCCAAAAGTGATCATAACGCCCCGCGGCTCCCGGAGGTAAGCAGAGATGTCCCACGACGGCGTCGAATCCAGGCCTGGTCGTCGATCTCCCGCCTGCCGCGCGGCCTCCGGGCCCGGCGCGGCGATGCGCTCGGCCGCCTTCCTCATCGCGGGCGTGCTCGCGGTGCCCCTGCTCGCCGGGTGCGGCGAGGAGGACCCGGCGGGCAGACCCCTCGCCGAGCAGGACATCGCCCCGGCGCCCCGCGACCTGATCGTCGACGGAGGCACCCTGCGCTGGGCCGTGGACGCGGTGCCTCAGACGCTGAACACCTTCCAGGCGGACGCCGACGCCGCCACCTCCCGGGTCGCCGGCGCCGTACTGCCCTCCATGTACCGCCTGGACGCGAACGGCCGCCCCCAGCCCAACCCCGACTACCTCGAATCCGCCAAGATCGTCGAGCGTGAGCCCAAGCAGGTCGTCCTGTACAAGCTGCACCAGCAGGCGGTGTGGAGCGACGGCCGGGAGATCGGCGCCGCCGACTTCGCCGCCCAGTGGCGCGCTCTGTCCGGCAAGGACTCCGCGTACTGGACGGCCAGGAACGCCGGGTACGAGCGCATCGAGAAGGTCGAGCGGGGCGCGAACGACCTGGAGGTCAGGGTCACCTTCGCGCGGCCCTACGCCGACTGGAAGTCGCTGTTCTCGCCGTTGTACCCGAAGGACGTCATGGGTACCCCGGACTCCTTCAACGACGGCGCCCGGCGGGGGCTCAAGGTCACCGCCGGGCCCTTCGCCCTGAAGGGCATCGACCGCGAGGACGGCGAGGTCACCCTCACCCGCAACCCCCGCTGGTGGGGCCGCCAGGCCAAACTGTCCAAGCTCGTGCTGACCGCCGTACCGCGTGACGAGCGGGGCGCCGCCCTGGCCGAGGGCACGATCGACATCGCCGAGATCGACCCCGGGCAGGCCGAACGCATCACTCTCGCCTCCCGCGACAGCGGCAAGAGCCTCACCCAGGGCCCCGCCGCCGAGCTCACCCCCGCCCAGGCCCTGCGCTCCTGGGCCATCGCGCACGGCTCCGACGGGGAGGCCGCCGAGGAGGAGATCACCGCCCGGAAGAAGCGGGAGAAGGCCGTCGCCGCGCACGCGAAGCAGCAGTCCGCCCTGCGCGGCTTCACCGTCCGCAAGTCCCTCGAACCCGCCTACACCCAGCTCGCCCTCAACGGCGCCAAGGGCCCCCTCACCGACGAGCGCGTCCGCCGCGCCGTGGCCCGCGCCCTCGACCGCAAGGAGCTCGCCCGTGTCGTACTGAAGCCGCTCGGGCTGCCCGCCGTCCCCGTCGGCAGCCACCTCGCCCTCGCCGGCCAGGCCGCGTACGCCGACAACAGCGGCGCCCTCGGCGGCCAGGACACCGACGAGGCCCGGGCCCTGCTCGCCGACGCCGGCTGGGAACGCGGCGGACCGGTGAAGGAGGAGCGGAAGACGGCCGGGGGAGAGGGCAAGGAGTCGAAGCCGGGGCCCGAGGACTCCGCGGACGACGGGACGTACATCGTCGGTGACGACGACAAGGCGGCCGAGACCGAGACCGAGACCGAGAAGGAAGCCGACGCCAAGGAAGCGAAGGAAGTCGAAGCCGACGCCAAGGAAGTCAAGGAAGCAAGGGAAGCAGACGAGGCCGAGAGCCTCGCTCGCGACGGCAAGCAGTTCAAGCCCGGGGCGCCCCCCGGCGCCTACGCCCCGAAGGGCACCGCCGCGCCCGCCGGTGCCGCGAACGCCCCGCTCGCCAAGGGCGGCGAGCCACTGGCCCTCCGGTTCGTCCTGCCCTCGGGGCCCGGCTCGGAGTCACTGCGGGCCGTGGGGCAGCGGATCGCACGGATGCTGGGGCGGGTCGGCATTCGTACGGACATCACGAAGGTCGCCGACGAGAGCTACTTCAAGGACCACATCGCGAACGGGCAGTACGACCTCGCCCTGTACTCCTGGCCGACCTCCGCCTACCCGGCCACCGACGCCCGGCCCATCTACGCCAAGCCCGTCCCGGCGGCCGACGGCTCCCTGAACGTCGAGCAGAACTACACCCGCGTCGGCACCGACCGGGTGGACCAGCTCTTCGACCAGGCCGTCGCCACCCTGGACGAGGACGAGTCCCGCGCCCTGATCCGCAGGGCCGACGCCCGCATCTGGGCCGCCGCCGCCTCCATCCCCCTCTACCAGCGCCCCCAGCTGATGGCAGCCCGTGTCAACCTCGCCAACGCGGGCGCCTTCGGCTTCCAGACACCGATCTACGAGGACATGGGGTTCCTCAAGAAGAGCGCCGGACGGGTTGAGGGGGCATCACCTCGGAAGTGATGCTCTGAAGGACCTCAAATCGATTGTCCGGCCGGCCCGGGCCGCCCACACTGGATCAGTAGTCGACCAAATACGGTGCGGCTGTCGACCATCGGCCGTACCACGGCTGCCCCGGTGTGAGAACGCGCGGGGCCACGGGGGAGAGACTGTGCACAGCAGAATGCGCCGGATACCGGCGATCGCCTTCGCCTCGACAGCACTTGTCCTGGGGGCTGTGGCCTGCACCGCCGACCAGGCCAAGACCGGCAATACCGACAAGACCGACAAGGCGGACGCGGTCGGTGAGCCCGGAGGCAAGGCCACGCAGGCCGCGGTCCGGGCGGAGGCGTGCAAGGGCGGCACCTTCACCTGGTTCAACATCGACCAGTCGGAGCGGCTGACCGGCGTCGCGAAGGCGGAGCGCGTGGGGAAGGGCGGCGGCAAGCTCACGAACAGGTTGCAGCGGGTGTATACGCCGGAGGTCTCTGTGAAGGCAGACGGGCCGAGCGTGCCGACCAGAGAGGTTCTGTTGTCGCTGGGCATGGAGACCGGTGTCATCGACGCCGATGAAGACATCGACTCCGTGAGTGACATGTCCTTCCTCGATGCCGACCAGAAAGCCCCCGAGCTGAACGACGAGCCCGAGTCGGTCACGTTGCACGCGGCGGCCGAGTTCGTGCGGTACGCCGGGGTGAAGGTGGTGGAAGGTGATTTCCACTACTCCTGCCCCGACGGTGAGATCACCGTGGGGCACGCCAGGAGCTGGCAGGTCGACACGGCCGGCACGGCCGTGTGCACCGAAGACCCCGGCCCCGGCCTCGCTGTCGGCCGCCGCGCCTACGAGGCCGTCCGGTTTGCCTGCGACGAGGACTCGGTCGCGGCGAAGGCCGCCGCGAAGGCCCTGGCCGAGGGCTGAGACGCCGAGCTGCTCACACGTGTCGGGGAGGGGCGCGGCATGCCCCGAGCGAGCGTCCCTCCCGTGACCTACGTACCATGGGGTGAGGCCGTGGCATGTTCCGCCCGGCAGGGCCCGCGTAACGCAGACGTACGCGCAGGCCATCCTCACACTCCGGGAGAACGCCACACCATGGCTGTGACTGCTACGCGTCACGACATCCGCAACGTCGCCATCGTCGCCCACGTCGACCACGGCAAGACGACCATCGTCGACGCCATGCTCAAGCAGGCGGGTGCCTTCGCCGCGCACGCCGCCGAGAACCTCGACGACCGCATGATGGACTCGAACGACCTGGAGCGTGAGAAGGGCATCACGATCCTCGCCAAGAACACCGCGGTGAAGTACCACCCGAAGGACGGCGGGGACGTCATCACGATCAACATCATCGACACCCCCGGCCACGCCGACTTCGGCGGCGAGGTCGAGCGCGGTCTGTCGATGGTCGACGGGGTGGTCCTGCTCGTCGACGCCTCCGAGGGACCGCTGCCGCAGACCCGCTTCGTGCTGCGCAAGGCGCTGCAGGCGCGCCTGCCCGTCATCCTGTGCATCAACAAGACGGACCGGCCGGACGCCCGTATCGACGAGGTCGTGAACGAGACGTACGACCTCTTCCTCGACCTCGACGCCGACGAGGACCAGATCGAGTTCCCCATCGTCTACGCGTGTGGCCGGGACGGCATCGCGTCCCTCACCAAGCCGGACAACGGCACCGTGCCGGGCGACAGCGACAGCCTGCAGCCGTTCTTCTCCACGATCCTGCAGCACATCCCGGCGCCCACGTACGACGAGGAGGCGCCCCTCCAGGCCCACGTCACCAACCTGGACGCCGACAACTTCCTCGGCCGTATCGCGCTGCTGCGCGTCGAGCAGGGCGAGCTGCGGAAGGGCCAGACGGTCGCGTGGATCAAGCGTGACGGGTCTGTCGGCAACGTCCGTATCAGCGAACTGATGATGACCGAGGCGCTGACCCGCAAGCCCGCCGAGAAGGCCGGCCCGGGTGACATCTGCGCCGTCGCCGGTATCCCGGACATCATGATCGGCGAGACCCTCGCCGACCCCGAGAACCCGGTCCCGCTCCCGCTGATCACGGTCGACGAGCCCGCGATCTCCATGACCATCGGCACCAACACCTCACCGCTGGTCGGCCGCGGCGGCACCGGCAAGGGTGCCGACGCCAAGGCGGCGGTGAAGGACCGCAAGGTCACCGCCCGCCAGGTCAAGGACCGCCTCGACCGCGAGCTGGTCGGCAACGTCTCCCTCCGCGTCCTCGACACCGAGCGGCCCGACGCCTGGGAGGTCCAGGGCCGTGGTGAGCTGGCGCTCGCCATCCTGGTGGAGACCATGCGCCGGGAGGGCTACGAGCTCACCGTCGGCAAGCCGCAGGTGGTCACCAAGGACGTCGAGGGCAAGGTGTACGAGCCCGTCGAGCGCATGACGATCGACGTGCCCGAGGAGCACATGGGGGCGGTCACGCAGCTCATGGGCGTCCGCAAGGGCCGGATGGACAACATGTCCAACCACGGCTCCGGCTGGGTCCGCATGGAGTTCGTCGTGCCGTCCCGTGGCCTCATCGGCTTCCGGACCGAGTTCCTGACGCAGACCCGCGGCACGGGCATCGGGCACTCCATCCACGAGGGCCACGAGCCGTGGTTCGGCGCCCTTCAGACCCGCAACAACGGATCTCTGGTCGCCGACCGCGCCGGTGCCGTCACCGCGTTCGCGATGACGAACCTCCAGGAGCGCGGTGTGCTCTTCGTGGAGCCGGGCACCGAGGTGTACGAGGGCATGATCGTCGGCGAGAACTCGCGCTCCGACGACATGGACGTGAACATCACCAAGGAGAAGAAGCTCACCAACATGCGGTCGTCCACGGCCGATGTGACCGAGTCGATCGTCCCGCCGCGCAAGCTCTCCCTGGAGCAGTCCCTGGAGTTCTGCCGCGACGACGAGTGTGTCGAGGTCACGCCGGAGGCCGTACGCATCCGCAAGGTGAACCTGGACGCCCGCGAGCGCGCCCGCGCAGCGAGCCGCGCCAAGCACGGCTGACAGCCGCGGCGGCCGGTCGCTCGTGGGCGCCGGCCGATGCTGCTCCGCCACGTGAGAACGGCCCGGACCTCCTCAGGACGTCCGGGCCGTTCTCACGTGGCGGGCGGGTGCGCGCGGTGCCCTGCGGGTCCTCCGAGGGTGAGGGAAAACCCTCTCTCTGCGGTGGAACGCTCGTGGGCGAAAGCCGAGGCGGACTACCCTACTGGTCGGTCACTCTCATCAAGTTCTCATCTTCGTCGTGCGTCCTGTCTGCCTCCCGCCGTCCTTGCGGCCGTCGTCGGGCACGACTCGTGGGCGCCGTTGAGATGCGAAGCATGAGAGCGCAATGACCGCAACCTAATTCCCCTTTCGTGACGTCCGATATGCGGACAGTGATCGTCGATAGGCGTGTAACAAGTCCGTTTCGCAGGGATCTTTCGCCTAACTGTTTGTCCGGATTTTGGAAGATGTTAGTGCGATGTGTGATCGAACCGAGACCTGTTGGATGTGGTCGGGGTGCGGGTGATGGCAGATAGTTAGGCGCGTAGAGCTCGGGTCAATGGGTCATGCGCCGCGGGGGCGCGGACTCACGAGCGTGCGGGGGCACTCTCCGATCTTCACCGTCCAGGTGACGGTGTCGTGTTGCGTTGCGTGCCTCTCCTGTAGTGATCAAGTGGACTCATGAGGAGGAACCAACTCATGCGCGGTGCCAAGAGCGCGAAGTGGCTCGCCGGTGCGATAGTGGTGGCCCTGGCGGCCACTGCCTGCGGCTCTGGCGATGACAGCGACAGCGAGGGCAACGACTCGGACAAGAGTCGGTACGTTTCCATCAACGTCGGAGAGCCGCAGAAGGGCATCATTCCTTCGGACACCAATGAGTCCAACGGTGGTTACATCGTCGACGCGCTGTTCGCCGGTCTGCTGACCTTCGACGAGAAGGGCGGCATCGAGTACCTCAACGCCGAGTCCATCACCACCGAGGACTCCAAGACCTGGACCGTCAAGCTGAAGGACGGCTGGACGTTCCACGACGGCACGCCGGTGACGGCCCAGTCCTACGTCGACGCGTGGAACTGGTCCGCCCACATCGACAACGCGCAGCAGAACGCCTTCTGGTTCGCGGACATCGCCGGCTACGAGGACGTCCACCCGGCCGAGGAGGACGCCAAGGCGAAGGCCGACACGATGTCCGGCCTGAAGGTCGTGGACGACACGACGTTCACCATCGAGACCTCCAGCGCGCTGCCGTACTACGAGTACAAGCTGGGCTACTCCACCTTCGCGCCGCTGCCCGAGGCGTTCTTCGACGACCCGAAGGCGTTCGGCGAGAAGCCGGTCGGCAACGGTCCCTACGAGTTCGAGAAGTGGGACCACGACAAGCTGATCCAGGTCAAGGCGTACGCGGACTACAAGGGCGCCAACAAGGCCCAGAACGCCGGTGTCCAGTACAAGGCCTACTCGACCCCCGAGGCCGCCTACCAGGACCTGCTCTCCGGCAACCTGGACATCATCGACCAGGTCGGCGCGACGGACCTCGCCAGCTACGAGAACGACCTCGGCGACCGGGCCATCGCCAAGCCGTACGCGGCCATCCAGACGCTGGTGCCGGCCTTCTACTCCAAGACCTTCAAGGACATCGACCCCAAGGTCCTCCAGGGCCTGTCGATGGCGATCGACCGTGACACGATCACCAAGACCGTGCTGCAGGGCACCCGTACCCCCGCCGACGGCTTCGTGGCGCCGGGCGCCCAGGGCAAGCAGACCCTGGACACGGACATCTTCACGTACGACCCCGACAAGGCCAAGGAGCTCGTCGAGGACGGCGGTGGCGTCCCGGGCAACAAGGTCTTCATCCAGTACAACACCGACGGCGGCCACGCCGAGTGGGTCACCGCGGTCTGCAACTCCATCACCAAGGCCACGGGTGTGGAGTGCGAGGGCGACGCCAAGCCGGACTTCGCCACCGACCTCGAAGCGCGTGACAATGACGAGGTCAAGTCGATGTACCGCGGTGGCTGGCTGGGTGACTACCCGCTCAACGGCAACTTCCTGAAGGAGCTGTACCACTCGCAGGCCGAGTCCAACAACGGCCGGTTCTCCAACAAGGACGTCGACGACGCGATGGCCGAGGCCGACGCGGCAGCGGACCTCGACGCCTACGTCAAGGGGTACCAGGAGGTCGAGAAGGAGCTCGTCAACTACATGCCGGCCATCCCGCTGTGGTTCTACGAGATGAACGGCGGCTACGGCGAGAACGTGGACAACGTCGACATCGACTGGCACGGGCAGTACAAGCTGTACAACGTCACGACCAAGTGACCTGACCCGACAACCACGGTCCCTCGCACCGTGCGGCGTCACCTCGTACGACCGTCCGGCGCGCAGAGCCCACCCGTGCTCTGCGCGCCGGACGTGTGGGGCGCACTCCCCGGGTAGCCGAGGGAGGCCCTGCAAATTTCCACCCCCCGACCATGGAGGCACCCATGGGGCACTATGTCGCCAGACGACTGCTCCAGATGATCCCCGTCTTCATCGGGTCCACTGCCCTGGTGTTCCTGATGATGTACGCGTTGCCCGGCGATCCCGTGCGCGCACTTGCCGGCGAGCAGTACTCCGACCCCACACAGATCGCCCGTCTCAAGGCCGAACTCGGCCTCGACAAGCCGATCTGGTGGCAGTACTGGGACTATCTGACGGGGCTGGTGCAGGGCGACTTCGGCCAGCAGATCGCCTCCGGGCGTGAAGTGGGCGACGTGATCGCCGAGGCCTGGCCCGTCACCGTCCAACTGGCACTCTTCGCCGTGGTGTTCACGACCGTCGTCGGCATCACCCTGGGTGTGATCGCCGGTCTGCGCCCGAACAGCGCCCGCGACCGTGGGCTGCTGTTCCTGACCCTGGTGCTGGTCTCCATCCCCTCCTTCGTGCTCGGCCGCATGGCCCAGTACTTCTTCGCCTTCGAACTCGGGTGGCTCGAACCCAACGTGTCACTCGATGAGAACTGGACGGAGCTGCTGCTTCCGGCATTGGTGCTCGGTGCGCTCTCGCTGGCCTACGTGGCCAGGCTCACCCGTACGTCGATCGCCGAGAACCTGCGCTCGGACTACATCCGTACCGCCGTCGCCAAGGGGCTGCCCCGGCGTCGTGTCATCGGCATCCATCTGCTGCGCAACTCCATGATTCCCGTCGTCACCTTCCTCGGAACCGACCTCGGCACGCTGATGGCGGGCGCCGTGGTCACCGAGGGCATCTTCAACATCAAGGGCGTCGGCAGCCTCGTCTTCGACGCCCTGGGCCACCGCGAGGGATCGACCGTCGTGGGTGTGGTCAGCCTCATCGTCATCGTCTATCTGTTCTGCAGCCTGCTCGTCGACCTGCTGTACGCGGTCCTGGACCCGAGGATCCGGTATGCCTGAGAAGACCGCGCTCAAGAAAGAAACCCCCGGTGGGGACGGTGCGTCGGTGACCCCCGTCGCCTCCGGCCCGGATGCCGGCAACGGCACGGGCAAGCCCCGCAGCCTGTGGTCCGACGCCTGGCACGACCTGCGCCGCAGCCCGCTCTTCCTGGCGTCGTCGCTGCTGATCCTGCTGCTGGTGACGATGGCCGTGTTCCCCGGCCTGTTCACCGACGGCTCGCCCACCGAGGCGGATCTGGCCAACAACTACCTCAGGCCGCCGAACTGGTCGCACATCATGCAGCCCGACTGGTTCGGATACGACATCCAGGGCCGCTCGGTGTGGACCCGTATGGTCTACGGCACCCGCGCCTCCATTCTCGTCAGCGTCTTCGTCACGCTGATCGTGACGGTCGTGGGCAGCGCCCTCGGCATGATCGCCGGCTACTTCGGGGGCGTCTGGGACAGCCTGCTGTCCCGGCTCACCGACGTATTCTTCGGCATCCCGTTCCTGCTCGGCGCCATGGTCATCCTGACGAGCTTCGAGAGGCGCAGCGTCTGGGTGGTGATCCTGGCGATCTCGTTCCTGGGCTGGACCACCATCGCCCGTGTCTCCCGCGGTGCGGTCATCGGCGTCAAGCAGGCCGACTACGTCGTCGCCGCCAAGGCGCTGGGCGCCTCCACGAACCGGATTCTGCTGCGCCACATCCTGCCCAACGCGCTGGCCCCGATCATCGTCGTCGCGACCATCTCGCTCGGTGGCTACATCGCGGCCGAGGCCACGCTGTCGTTCCTGGGCGTGGGGCTGAGCGATCCCGTGGTCTCCTGGGGTGTGGACATTTCCCGGGGCTTCCGGTCGATCCGCGACGCACCCTATGTGCTGATCCTGCCGTCCGTGCTGGTCTCCATCACGGTGCTTTCCTTCCTGATGTTCGGCGATGCAGTGCGCAACGCCCTCGACCCGAAGCTGCGCTGAGGGAGGCGTACACCATGACTCTCATCGACGAGGCACCGATGGTGCCCCACCAGGGAGGCGGTCCGGACGCACCGCTGCTGGAAGTCCGCGACCTCCATGTCGAGTTCCACACCCGCGACGGCGTCGCCAAGGCGGTCAACGGTGTGAACTACACGGTGCACGCGGGCGAGACGCTCGCCGTGCTCGGCGAGTCCGGCTCCGGCAAGTCCGTCACCGCCCAGGCCGTCATGGGCATCCTCGACATGCCTCCCGGCCGTATCACCAAGGGCGAGATCCTGTTCCGGGGACAGGACATGCTGAAGATGTCCGAGGAGGAGCGACGCCGGCTCCGCGGTGCGAAGATCGCGATGATCTTCCAGGACGCGCTGTCCTCCCTGAACCCGGTCTACACGGTCGGCTACCAGCTCGGCGAGATGTTCCGTGTCCACCAGGCGTTGAGTCGCAAGGCGGCGAAGGCCAAGGCGATCGAGCTGATGGACCGTGTACGCATCCCGGCCGCGGCCGAACGGGTGAACGACTATCCGCACCAGTTCTCCGGCGGTATGCGCCAGCGCATCATGATCGCCATGGCGCTCGCCCTGGAGCCGGACCTGATCATCGCCGACGAGCCCACCACGGCCCTCGACGTGACGGTCCAGGCCCAGGTCATGGACCTGCTCGCCGAGTTGCAGCGTGAGTACCACATGGGCCTCATCCTGATCACCCACGACCTCGGCGTGGTCGCCGACGTCGCGGACAAGATCGCGGTGATGTACGCGGGCCGCATCGTGGAGCGCGCCCCGGTCCACGAGCTGTACAAGCGGCCCGCACACCCCTACACGCGGGGTCTGCTCGACTCGATTCCGCGTCTGGACCAGAAGGGCCAGGAGCTGTACGCGATCAGCGGCCTGCCGCCGAACCTGACGCGTATCCCCAGCGGTTGCGCGTTCAATCCGCGGTGCCCGAAGGCCCAGGACGTGTGCCGTACCGAGACTCCGGCGCTGCACCCTGTCAGCGAGCAGGACGGCACCGAACTGCCGGGCCGCGGTTCCGCGTGCCACTTCTGGAAGGAGACGATCCATGGCTGAGCTCAGCAAGACGGGGGCGACGGACGAGGCCGTGCCGGGCGTCTCCGACGAGGAGGCCGCCGACGCGCGCCCCGGGGCGGACCCGGCCGCCGCCGTGGAGGACTCGGCCGGGCGGGGCGAGCCGATCCTGTCGGTCCGCAACCTGGTGAAACACTTCCCGCTCACCCAGGGCATCCTGTTCAAGAAACAGATCGGTGCGGTCAAGGCGGTCGACGGCGTCTCCTTCGATCTGTATCCGGGTGAGACCCTCGGGATCGTGGGCGAGTCCGGCTGCGGCAAATCCACGGTCGCCAAGCTCCTGATGAACCTGGAGCGGGCGACCGAGGGTGAGATCTTCTACAAGGGCGAGGACATCAGCAGGCTCTCCCGGCGGGCCCTGAAAGCCGTGCGCCGGAACATCCAGATGGTGTTCCAGGACCCGTACACCTCGCTCAACCCGCGTATGACGGTGGGCGACATCATCGGCGAACCTTTCGAGATCCACCCCGAGGTGGCGCCGAAGGGCGACAGGCGGCGCAAGGTCCAGGACCTGCTGGACGTGGTCGGCCTCAACCCGGAGTACATCAACCGCTATCCGCACCAGTTCTCCGGCGGCCAGCGCCAGCGCATCGGCATCGCCCGCGGTCTCGCGCTCAACCCGGAGATCATCATCTGCGACGAGCCGGTCTCCGCGCTGGACGTGTCCGTCCAGGCACAGGTCATCAATCTGATGGAGAAGCTCCAGGAAGAGTTCCACCTCTCCTATGTCTTCATCGCGCACGACCTGTCGATCGTCCGGCACATCTCCGACCGGGTCGGGGTGATGTACCTCGGCAGGATCGCCGAGATCGGCACGGACACGCAGATCTACGACCACCCGACGCACCCCTACACCCAGGCGCTGCTCTCCGCCGTGCCGGTGCCCGACCCGGCGGCTCGGGAGGGCCGGGAACGGATCATCCTGACCGGTGATGTGCCGTCCCCGGCGAACCCGCCGTCCGGCTGCCGCTTCCGCACCCGTTGCTGGAAGGCCCAGGACAAGTGCGCCGAGGAGGTCCCGCTGCTGGCGGTTCCCGAGCGCTTCAAGGGCTCGGACTCCGAGGCGGCGCACGACTCGGCGTGCCACTTCGCGGAGGAGAAGGACGTGGTCCACGCGGCGTAGCCGTGGTGGGCGGTACTGGCTCCCGGCGCCCCGCGGTGCCGGGAGCCAGTGGCTTGAGAGGGTGCTTCGCCCGCCCGCTCGCAGTGTTCCCGCAGCCGGGGGCGGCGCGCCCTGACCTGTCGTCACCAAGCCCCCGTGCGGCGCCGGTTGCTCCCGGCCGGGAGCTGGAGGCACCTGACAGGCCGCCTACGGGCGGGTAGGTTGGTGGCTCGTTCTCACGAACAGCAGTGCGGGCGGGGCTTCGCCAAGGGGGGCGGGGCCGGCTGTGGAACGGCGACGGGGAGAGCGTTGACGGGGTGGGTTCTGCGGCGCGCACGCGCGCACTGGCTGTTGCTGAGTGCCGCCCTGCTCTGTGTTCTGGTGACCACGTGCGTACTGGCCCTGCTCGCGGCGTTCGGCGAGGCGGTCGAGGACGCCGGGCTGCGGAGTGCCCTGCGGGGGCAGGCAGTCGCGCGCACGCTGGTCGAGGTCGAGGCCGACGTCACACCGGCCGACCGCGCCGAGCTCGACGCGGCGGTTCGCAGGACCGTCCCCGCGGCCTTCGACGGCATGCCGGTGCGGATGGCCGCCAGCATCCGGTCCGCTTCGTACAGCCTGCCAGGGTCGTACAGCCTGCCAGGGGGCGCCTCCGGTGACGACGAGACCGATCTGACGCTGCTGGCCACCTTCGCCGCCTCGCGGGTCACGATGACCGAGGGCACCCGTCCCGGCCCGCCCGAGGCCGAGGGCCCGGTCCCCGTCGCCCTGCACGAAGAGGCCGCCCGTGCGCTGGGGCTGCGCACCGGGGACCAGGTCACGCTCACCGACCGGCGCGACGGCCGGCCGCTGCGCGTACTGCTGACCGGCGTCTACCGGCCGGTCGACCGCGCGGCCCCGTACTGGCGGCTCGATCCGCTGGGCGGCCGGGGCACGCGGACGCTGTCGTTCACCACGTACGGCCCGATGCTTGCCGACGACCGGGCCTTCATCTCCGGGGCCGTCACCCCGGCCGAGATGTCCTGGCAGGCGCGCGCCGACTTCTCCGCCATCACCGCGGATCGCATGGACGGCTTGCGGGACAGCGTGCAGGGCGCGCTGCGCGACGTGGACCGGGCGACCGACGGAGCCGCCACGGCCCGCAGCGAGTTACCGGACCTGCTGACGGACCTGCGCGACACGCTGCTGGTGAGCCGGTCCACAGTGCTGATCAGC
The DNA here is from genome assembly GCF_053591955.1 of Streptomyces sp. NPDC002845. Classification (NCBI taxonomy): domain Bacteria; kingdom Bacillati; phylum Actinomycetota; class Actinomycetes; order Kitasatosporales; family Streptomycetaceae; genus Streptomyces; species Streptomyces sp. NPDC002845. The sequence goes on from NZ_JBSFUU010000015.1 coordinate 18,882, forward strand.
GCGCTGCAGCTGGTCCTCCTGGCGGCCTTCGCGCTGTTCCTGGCCGCCGGGCTGCTCGCCGGGGAACGGTCGGGCGAGACCGCGCAGTTGCGCGCCCGTGGCGCCTCCCGCTCCCGCCTCGCGGGGCTCGCGGCGGCCGAGGCCCTGCTGCTCGCCCTGCCCGCGGTCGTGGCGGCGCCCCTGCTCACCGGCCCGCTGCTGCGGCTGCTGGCCGACCGTGGCGGCCTGTCCCGGGCGGACCTGCGGCCCGAGGGCGTACCGGCCGGAACATGGGCGGTGACCGCGGTCACCGCGCTGGTCTGCGCGCTGGCCGTCGCGGTTCCGGCGCTGCGCCGCTCCGGCACGTACGCCGGTGAGCGGAACGCCGGCCGACGCGGTGACGCGGTGCCCGGGATCGTACGGGCCGGAGCCGACGTGGCGCTCGCCGTGGTCGCGGTTCTGGCCTACTGGCAGTTGTCCCGCCGCGCCTCGGGCTCCGGAGCCCTGACGGCCGACACCGGTGGCACCCTGGGCGTCGACCCGGTGCTGGTGGCCGCGCCGGCGCTCTGCCTGTGCGCGGGCGCGGTGCTCGCCCTGCGGCTGCTGCCGCTCGCGGCCCGGCTCGGCGAGCGCCGGGCCGCCGGAACCCGCGGGCTGACGGCGGCGCTCGCCGGCTGGCAGATGGCCCGCCGGCCCGGCCGGGGTGCGGGCCCGGTGCTGCTGGTGGTGTTCGCCGTAGCGATGGGGGTGTTCGTGACGGGGGAGAGCGCCAGCTGGACGCGTTCCCAGCGCGATCAGGCCGACTTCGCGGTCGGCGCGGACCTCCGCGTGACGGGCTCCGCCACCCCGCCCTTCGCCCAGGGCGGGGTGTACGACGGTGTCCCCGGCGTCACGACCGCCGCCCCCGCCGTCCGCACCGAGGTGCTCCTGCCGCAGGAGCGCAACGCGACGGTGCTGGCCATGGACACCGAGGCGGCGGCCGAGGTGCTCGACTGGCGCGACGACCTGGCGGACCGCCCGCCGGGCCAGTCGCTCCGGCCGCTCCACTCCGGCGCTCAGGCGCACGGCAGGTCCGCGGGGGTCGTGCTGCCGGAGAACGCGGACCGGCTGCGGATCACCGCACGTCTGGAGGTGCTCGATCCACCGGACGCGTTGGGCCGGGGCACCGTCACCCCGCGTCTCGTCGCCACCGTCACCGACCGGTACGGCGTCCCGTACGCCGTCGCCCTGGGCGCCCTGCCCGCGGACGGCCGTCCGCACGTGCTGACCGCGGACTTCGCCGCCGAGACCGGCCGGGCCGCGGGCGCGGCGCCCGCCGGCCCGCTGCGGCTGACCGGCATCAAGGCCGACTACCGCCTGCCGCGGCGCGGCGAGGAACACCGCCTGACCGTGACCGGGCTCGACGCCGTCCTGACCGACGGACGCACCCGCGCGGTCCCGGTGCCCGCCGACTCCGCCTGGGGCGCCCGACTGCTGACCTCCGCCTGGGGCGCCCCCAGTGAGGCCCCGCGGCCCACGGTCGAGCGCTCCGCCGCCGTCCCGCTCTCCGTCACGTACGACACCGGGCACCAGGCGCCGTCGTCCCGGTTCTTCGGGGAAACCGCCGAGGGGGAGCTCGTCCTGCGGGCCGACACGGCCGCCGTCCCGCCACCGGCCGCGCTCGCCACGGACGCCTTCCTCCGCGCCACCGGTACGGACGTGGGCCAGACCGCCGACGTCAGCGTGGGCGGCGCGACGCTGACCGTGCGGGTCACCGCGGCCGTCCGCGCCCTGCCCACCGTCGTGGAGCCCGCCACCGGCGACGGCGGCGCCCTGCTGCTCGACCTGCGCGCCGTGAACCGGGCCCTGGCCGAGCTCGGCCGGTCGGGACTGCAGCCCGGCGAGTGGTGGCTCGCCGCGGACCCGGGCGCGGTCTCCCGCGTCGCTAAGACGCTTCGCGGCCGTGCCGACGCCGGCTCCGTACTCGTCCGGGACGAGGAGCGCGCCCGCCTGCGGGCCGACCCGCTCGGCGCGGGCCCGCAGGTCGGCCTCCCGGCGGCGGTGGTGGCCGCGGCCGTGCTGGCCGCCGTGGGCTGCGCCGCCGCGGTGGTCGGCGCACACCGGGAGCGGGCGGACGAGCGGGCGATGCTGCGCGCCCTGGGTGCCTCGCGGCGCTCGCTGGCCCGTGCGGCCGTCGTCGAGCAGGGGCTGCTCCTCGCCGTCGCGGTGGGCGTGGGCGCGGCCCTGGGCGTCGTGCTCACCCGCCTCGTCGTGCCGTTGATCGTCCTCACCGGGCAGGCGGCCCGTCCGCTCCCGCCCGTCCGTGTCGACCTGCCCGTCGGCCCGGTCGCGCAGTTGCTGATCGCGGTGACGGCGGTGCCGCTCCTCGTGGTCGTGCTGACGGCGCTGCGGGCCGGTGAACCCGTCCGGGCCCTGCGCCGCCGAGGGGGCGAGTGACATGCCCGCTCTCCGGCGCCGCCGGCCCACCGACGCCCCCTCGGCCGACGCCCCCTGGATACTCACCCGGCTGCGCGCGGCCCCGGGCGCCACCCTGGCCCTGTCGGTGCTGGTGCTGGTCACCGCGTTCCTCGCGGCCGCCCTGCCCCGCGCGGTCGACGTCCACGAGGACACCGCCCTGCGCGACACGGTGGCAGAGGCGCGGGTGGCCGAGCGCAGCGTCACCGCGTCGCTGGACGTGTCGTGGCTGTCCTTCCCCCGGAACGCCGACGCCCACGTCACCCCCGCTTCCCTGGCCGCGGCGGAAGAGGCGTTCCAGAGCCTCGTACGGCCTCCGCTCGCGCTGGACGAGCGGCAGGCCGTCCACGGCGTACGGACGGCTCGGGCCGTGCCCGCCACCGATCCGTATCTGGACCGGCCGACCCCGTACGTCGACCCCCGGGCCACCGTCGTCGCCCAGCCGGACCTGGGCCGCCACACGCGCGTCGTGGCCGGACGCCTGCCCCGGCCCCGCTCCGCCGCCGGTAGCGTCGAGGCGGCCGTCACCGCGGGCACGGCGCGCGTCATGGGCATACGCGCCGGTTCCGAGGTCCACCTCGCCGAGGAGGGCGGCGCCGGGCTGACCCTGCGGATCACCGGCGTCGTCCGGCCACGGTCCCCCGAAGCCGCCTACTGGAACGCGGAGCCGGAGTTGCGGGCGCCGAAGCTGCACGCCCTGCCCGACGAGAACCCCAAGTACTACTGGCGCTTCACCGCCCTCGTCGATGACAGGGCCGCGGGCGTCCTGCTCGACCTGGGCGAAGGCGTCACCGCGTACTGGCACCACCCCGCCGACACCGACGCGCTGACCGCACGCACCGCGACGGCCCTGGTGGACCGGATCGCCGCGTTCAACGGCGGCCCGGAGGCCGCGCGGCTGCAACGGCTCGGGCTGCGCGGCCTCACCGTCGAGGAGGAGGGGCTGGCCACCCTCGTGGCACCGTTCGCCCGGGAACGGGCGGCCGTCGCACCGCTGATCACGGTCGCGGCGGCCGGCGTCGGCACGGTCGCGGTCATCGTGCTGCTCATGGCCGCGGAACTGGCCGTCGCCCGGCGGCGCACGGAGCTGGTGCTGCTGCGCGCCCGGGGCGCGAGCCTGCGCGGCCTGGCGGCGCGTCTGCTCGGCGAGAGCGCCGTCACGGCCGTGCCCGCCGCGGCGGCGGGGCTGCTCCTCGCCCTGCTGCTGGTCCCCACGCAGCGCTCCGCGGCCGCCGTGTGGGCGGCGGTCGCGGTCGCGGTCGTCGCATCGCTGGCCCTGCCCGTACGTGCCCTGCTGTCGGCCCGCACCTTGCGGCCGGGCGAGCCGGAGGACCTCGTACGCGCCCGCCCCTCGCGGCGCCGCACCGTGGCCGAGCTGACCGTCGTCCTCGTCGTCACCGGCGCCGTGCCGGCGCTGCGCCGACGTGGCACGGCGGACGGCGGCCTCGACCCGCTCATCGCGGCCGCTCCCGTGCTCGTCGCGCTGGTCGCCGCCGTACTGCTGCTCCGGCTGTACCCGCTGCCGCTGCGGCTGCTCGCCCGCCCCGCGGCCCGTCTCAGGGGCGCGGTCCTCCCCCTGGGCGTGGCGCGGGCCGGCCGCGCTCCGGTCACGGCCACGCTGCCGTTGCTCGCGGTCCTGGTGGCCCTCACCGTGACCTCGTTCGGCGGTGCGGTCCTGTCCGGCGTGGCCGAGGGGCGGGACCGGGCGGCCCTCCTGGCCGTCGGCGCGGACGCGCGCATCCAGGCGCCGACCACCGTGCCGTCCGGTCTCGCGGAGCGTGTCCGGCGCCTCGGCGGCGTGCGCGACGTGGCGGCCGTCCGTATCGAACCCGACCTTCGTGTGGAGCAGGGCGGGACCGCGTTCGACCTGCTCATGGTCGACCCCGCGTCCTATGCGCGGCTCGCCGCGGCGACGGGCGTGGACGACCGCTTCCCAGCGGCGGCGCTGGACGACGACCGCGACGCGGGCGCGCTCGCCGCGGTGGTGTCCCCACGCCTGGCCGAGGAGTTCGGCCGTGCCCCGCACACCCTGCGGACGGTCTCCGGTCTCCTCGACGTCCGGGCCGCGGCGACACGGGACGCCGCCGCCGCGGCCCCGGGCCGGAACTTCGTCGTCGTGTCGACGCACGCCGTGGCACGCACCCGTCCCGACCTGCTGCGCACCACCACCTCGCTGGACCCCACCGCGCTCTACGTGACCGGTGACGGCGTCGACGGCGAGTCCCTGCGCGCCGCCGCCCAGCAGGCGTCGGCCGGGCTGACCGTGTACCTGCGGTCACAGGAGCGCCAGGCCCTGAAGGGCACGGCTCTGCAGTCCGGCGCCCAGCGGGTGTATCTGGCGGTGGTCGTGGCCGGCGGCGGCTACTGCGCCCTGGCCCTGCTGCTCTCCCTGCTGCAGAGCGCACCACAGCGCCGGACCACGCTGGCCCGGTTGCGCACCATGGGAATGCGACGGCGGCAGCGCCAGTGGCTGGCCGTGATCGAGGTGCTGCCACAGGTTCTGCTCGGCGCGGTCGGCGGAATGCTCACAGGTCTCGCCGTGGTCCCGCTGCTGCGGCCCGGAGTGGACCTGACCGTGCTGACCTTCACCGGCCGGCCGCCGGCCGACGCGCCGGCTCCGGTGCTGGACACCGACCCGGTCGCTCTCGTCCTGCCCTCGGTGGGACTGGTGACCGTGGCGTGCGCCGTGCTCGCGGCCCAGGTGTGGCTGACCGGACGGCGCGGCGAAGGCGCGAACCTGAGGATGGGGGACCAGACATGACGGAACAGACCTCCGTGGCGCGGGATGTGGGTCGGGATGGGGTCGGGGACGTGGCGCGGGATGTGGGTCGGGATGGGGTCGGGGACGTGGCGCGGGATGTGGGTCGGGATGGGGTCGGGGACGTGGCGCGGGATGTGGGTCGGGATGGGGTCGGGGACGTGGCGCGGGATGTGGGTCCGGATGGGGCCCAGGACGCGGTCACGCTCGTGGACCTGGAGCGGCGCGTCGCGCGGCAGCGGGAGCGCCCCGTCCACGGCCACGACGCGCTGATCGTGTGCGACCGCCTGGTACGCGTCTTCACCGCGCAGGGTGTGGAGGTGCAGGCACTGCAGGGGCTGGACCTGCTGGTCGCGCAGGGCGAACTGATGGCCCTGGTCGGCGCTTCGGGCAGCGGCAAGTCCACCCTGCTGAACATCCTCGCGGGCCTCGACGTCCCCACCGCGGGCGGCGCCACGGTCGCGGGCTTCGACCTGCTGGCCCTGGACAGCCGGTCCCGGCTGCGCTACCAGCGCGAAGTGGTGGGCTTCGTCTGGCAGCAGACGGCACGCAATCTGCTGCCCTACCTCACGGCCGCCCAGAACGTGGCGCTGCCCATGCGCCTCGGCGGCGTCAGAGGCAGGCGGCGGCGCGCCGCCCGTACCGCGGAGCTGCTGGAGATGACCGGCGTGGCCCACTGCCGCGACCGGCGCCCGCACCAGATGTCCGGTGGCGAGCAGCAGCGCACCGCCATCTCCGTGGCCCTGGCCAACCACCCGGCTCTCGTCCTCGCCGACGAGCCCACTGGCCAGCTCGACTCCGCCACCGGCGAGCAGGTCCTGGCCGCCTTCCGCACGATCAACGAGGAACTCGGCACGACGGTCGTCCTGGTCACCCACGACACCGCCGTCGCCTCCGCGGTCCGGCGCACCGTCGCCATCCGGGACGGCCGCACCGCCTCGGAGGTCCTGCGCCGCACCACCACCGACGACCAGGGACGCACCACGACCACGGCCCGCGAGTACGCGACGGTCGACCGCGCAGGGCGCCTGCAGCTGCCGCGCGACTTCACCGAGGCGCTCGACATCCGCGAGCGCGTCCTGCTGGAACTGGAGCCGGACCACATCACGGTGCGGCCCGACGATCACGTCTCCTGAGCGGGGCCGGCACGTCGGCACGTTCGCCAAAATAGTTTTGCAAAAAATATTGTGGAAAGTCGCCCGGGCTGCCTACCCTCCTGATCATGGTCAGTGAGGAACACAAGCGCGTACTCGACCCGGAGCAGGACACGGCGGCTCTGAAGGCCCTGACTCACCCCCTGCGTATTCGGCTGCTGGGGCTGCTGCGGCAGCACGGCCCAGCCACCGCGAGTGAACTCGCCGTCAGGACCGGTGAGTCATCGGCGTCCACCAGTTATCACCTGCGCGTCCTGGCGAAGTACGCGTTCGTCGCCGAGGCCGAGCACCGCGACGGGCGGGAGCGCCGCTGGCAGGCGGTGCACACCGTGACCTCCTGGAGCAACGAGGCGATGAGGGCTTCGGAGGGCGGCCGGGCCTTCGTCAGCCTGTCGCGCAGGCGCCAGATCGAGCACCTGGAGGTGTCCGTCGCCCGGCATGAAGCGGACATCGACGCCGGACGGCTGGGCGGGGAGTGGCTGGAGCCGTCCGGGATCAGTGACCTCATGCCCAGGCTGACCCCCGAGTCGCTGACCGAACTCTGGGAGACGTTCGGCCGGAAGCTCAAGGAGTTGACCGCCCGCGACGCGGGGGACCCGCGCGCCGCCCAAGTCGTGCTCCTCACCGCCGGGTTGCCCCTCGCGCACCTCGAACACCTCGCACAGGAGCCCTCCGCCTCCACAGAGGCGAAGGCGGAGGGCGAGGGCGAGAGCACCTCGTGACGGAGCCGCCGTACCTGCGGACCGCCCGCCGCCACTACGTCACGGTCTGCGCGCTCTCCTGGTTCCCCGTGGGCCTGTACGTCGCTCCCCAGGTCCTGCTGCTCACCGAACGCGGCATGACCCTGGCAGCCATCGCGGGCCTCTTCGCCGCGTACTCCCTGACCGTGGCCGTGCTGGAACTGCCCACCGGAGGACTGTCCGACGTCATCGGACGCCGTACCGTCCTGGCCGCCGCAGGCCTGCTGAACCTGACCGCCCTGACCCTCGTCGGCCTGGGCACGACCGCCTGGGTCCTCACCCTCGGCCTGGTCCTCATGGGCACGGGCCGAGCCCTGTCCAGCGGACCCGCCGAGGCCTGGTACGTCGACACCGTCCAGCGCCACTCCGGCCCCGACGCCGACCTGCGGACGGGCCTGGCCCGGGGCTCCTCCGCGACCTCCGCCGCGCTCGCGACCGGCACCCTGCTCGGCGGTGCCCTGCCCTGGCTGCTCGGACTGGGCCCCGACATCGGCGCCCGGCTGCGCGAGGCGACCTCCGGGACGGTGCTGCCGCTCTCCGTCCCCCTGCTGCTGGGCGCCGCCATCCAGATCGCCTTCGTGCTCCGTGTCCTGACCGCACTGCGTGAGCCGCCCCGGCCGAAGACCACCCTGCGCGGTGTGCTGCGCTCCATCCCCGTCACCGTCGTGGGCGGACTGCGGCTGGGAGTACGTGACGGGCTCGTCGCCCGTGTGTTCCTCAGCGCCGGGGCCATCGGTGGCGCCCTCGGCGCGATCGAGCTGCTCACACCCCGCCGGGCCGCGGCCCTGACCGGTGCGTCCGAGTCGGGCGCGGTGCTGTACGCCGGACTCGCCTGCGCGGGCTTCGTCTGCGCCGGCATCGGCAGCCACTTCGCACCGCTCGCCGCCCGCGTCGCGGGCAGCGGTGAGCGCGCGGTTCTGGCCGGTTTCGGCATCATGGTCACCGGGATGGCCCTGCTCGGCACCACCGCAGGCCTCACGAGCACGGTCCCCACGGCCCTCGCCGTGCTCGGTTACGGCCTGGTCTACGTCGGACTCGGCGCGGCGGGGCCGAACATGAATGCCCTTCTACACCGCCGCGTTACCGCTTCGGGCCGCGCCACGGCACTGTCCGTCAAGTCCCTCGCCCTGCAACTGGTGGGCGCTCTGACCGGCCTGGTCGTCGGCGCTGTGCGACCAGGTCCGCTGCCCTGGCTGTTGGGCGCCGCCGTACTCCTGGCGGGAACCCTCCTGTGGACGCGACGCAACGGCCCCCGCGATCCCGGATGACGCCGCCTCGGCCTCCGGCACGGGCGTACCGCTGACCACTCGCCCCGACGGTGAGGAGTCCGGTGGGCAACGCACCATGCACCAACGTGCCTCCTCCGCAGGTCACATGGCCATCACACGCCGTTGACGCGCGCAAACCCGCGCTGATAGACACGCAGCAGCCCCATAGCCGTCACCTGATCAACCCCCACCACAGCCACCAGCCACCCCTGTGCGAGCGATGACGCGAGGTCACCGACCCATGAACCCCCACGATCGGCACGATCAGCACGGCAGAGGACTCCGCCACCTCCGGAGGGAACGCAGGGGACGCGCCCTCCGGCTCCTCACATCCGCAATCGCCGCCGCCCTCGTCCTCACGGCGGGGCTCGCGACCCCGATCAACCCGGTGCCGCGGCAGGCGGAGGCCAAGGACGGCAGGAACGTCCTCACTGTCGCGGTCGCGCAGAGCGTCGACTCACTCAGCCCGTTCCTGGCGACGCGCCTGGTCAGTACGAGCATCCATCGCCTCATGTACGAGTTCCTGACGAGCTACGACCCGGTGGACAACCGTACGATCCCGGGCCTGGCCACCAAGTGGACGGCATCCGCCGACAAGCTCACGTGGACCTACACGATCCGCTCCGACTCCACGTGGTCGGACGGCACGCAGGCCACCGCCGAGGACGCGGCCTGGACCTTCAACAAGATGATGACCGACGAGGGTGCCGCGACCGGGAACGGCAGCTTCGTCACCAACTTCCGGAAGGTCACCGCCCCCAGCCCCACCGAGCTCGTCATCGAGCTGAAGAAACCACAGGCCACGATGACCGCCCTCGACGTGCCGATCGTGCCCAAGCACATCTGGGAAAAGGTCGGGGACTTCTCGAAGTTCCACAACGACACGAACTTCCCGATCGTCGGCAACGGGCCGTTCGTCCTCACTGACTACAAGGCCGACAGTTACGTACGCCTCAAGCCCAACAAGGGCTTCTGGCGTGGGGCTCCGAAATTCGACGAGCTGGTCTTCAAGTACTACAAGGACGGTGACGCGGCCGTCGCGGCCCTCCAGAAGGGCGAGGTCTCGTTCGTATCAGGTCTGACGCCCGCTCAGGCAGCGGCCCTCGAAAGCGACGGGAACATCAAGGTCAACGACGCCCCTGGCCGCCGCTTCTACGCCCTCGCGGTCAACCCGGGTGCCCGGGCCAAGGACGGCACGAGCTTCGGTGACGGCGCCGAGTCCCTGCGCAGCGAGGAGGTCCGGCAGGCGCTCTTCAGGGCGGTCGACCGCAAGACCATCATCGACCGGGTCTTCCAGGACCACGCGGTCGAGGGCCAGGGCTATATCCCCCCGCGTTTCTCGGCGTACTTCTGGAAGCCGGCGGCGAGCCAGGAACTCGCGTACGACCTGGCGGAGGCGGAGCGGCTGCTCGACGAGGCGGGCTACGAGAAGAACAGCGACGGCCGGCGCGTCGAGAAGAACGGCGAGCCGATCAACTACCGCATCCTGTGCCACGCCACCGACCCCAACGACAAGGCGATCGGCCAGTACCTGAAGGAGTGGTGGGGCGAGCTCGGCATCGGCGTCACCCTGAACTGCCTGGACAACGTGACCGATCCCTGGCTCGCGGGCGAGTACGACCTCGCCTTCGACGGCTGGTCCGTCAACCCCGACCCGGACTTCGTCCTGTCCATCCACACCTGCGCCGTGCTTCCGGCCACGCCCGAGGACATCGGTGCGACCGACAACTTCATCTGCGACAAGAAGTACGACGAGCTCTACGAGCAGCAACTCGCCGAGTACGACCCCGACAGGCGGGCGGACATCGTCAAGCGGATGCAGTCGCGGCTGTACGACACGGGCTACATGAACGTCATGGCGTACCCGAACGCCGTCGAGGCCTACCGCACCGATCAGATCGCGTCGATCACGACGATGCCCGAGGCAGCGGGCAACATCTACGGCCAGGACGGCTACTGGAGCTGGTGGTCGGCGGTTCCGGCGGAGTCCGACGACTCCTCCGGTGGTTCGAGCTCGACGGGCGTCGTCGTCGGCGTCGTCGCGGGTGCCGTGGTCCTGGCCGGCTTCGGCGGGTTCCTCGCGCTGCGTCGGCGTGCCACCGCCGATGACCGTGAGTAGCTTCCCGAGCCTTCCGCCGGGTGACAGCCCATGAGTGCTGACGCAGCATCCCCGCAGGCCGATAAGACCGGCGGTCCGCCCCAGGCCGGACCGCCGGTCCGAGGGCCCCGTGCGCGCACCGGGTCCGCGTATCTGCGCCATGCGGCGGGAAAGCTGGTCGGCGCGGCCGTCTCACTCCTCGCCGTCCTCGTCACCAGCTTCTTCCTCTTCCGGCTGATCCCCGGCGACCCGGTGAAGTACCTGACCGGCGGCCGCCAGGTGTCGGCCGAGCAACTCGCCGCCTACCGACGTGAGTTCGGCCTCGATCTGCCGCTGTGGCAGCAGTTCGCGGACTACTGCGGCAAGGCCCTCACCGGAGAGCTCGGCACCTCGTACCAGTTCAGGGTGCCCGTCGTCGACAAGATCACCGAGGCGCTGCCGAACACACTGCTTCTCACCGGCACCGCCTTCGTCCTCTACACGGGGATCGGCATGTTTCTCGGCACGCGTTCGGGGTGGCGGCACGGCGGGCCGGGCGACAGGCTGAACACGGGGCTGGCACTGGTCCTTTACTCGATCCCGTCGTTCTGGCTGGGGCTGCTGCTCATCATCGTCTTCTCCGTGGGCATGGGCCCGATCCCCGGACTCTTCCCGACCGGCGGCATGGAGTCGGGGGGAGAGGAGGGCATCGCGTACGTTCTCGACGTCGCTCACCACCTCGTACTTCCCGTGGTCACGCTGGTCGCCGTCGAGTACGGGCAGACGCTGCTGGTCGCCCGCTCGGCGCTGCTCGACGAGAAGGGCAGCGACTACCTGACGACCGCGCGGGCCAAGGGCCTACGGGACGCCCTCGTGCGCCGCCGCCATGCGGTGCCCAACGCGCTGCTGCCGACCGTGACACTGATCTTCATCAACCTGGGACGGACTGTCGCGGGTGTGATCCTCGTCGAGACGGTCTTCTCCTGGCCGGGCCTCGGCGGGCTCTTCTACCAGGCGCTCAGCGTGCCCGATCTGCCGCTTGTCCAGGGGCTGTTCTTCGTCTTCGCGTCGGCGGTGATCGTGATGAACACAATCGCCGATCTGATCTATCCGCTGCTCGACCCCCGGGTGGGCCGATGACGACCGATACGACGGCCGAACCGAAGGACCCGTCCGCCCCGAAGAGCGCCCGCGCTCTCGCCCGGCAACGGCGGCGCCACTCCGCCGCGCGATTCTGGAGGCGGTACCGTACCCACCGCGCCGGCCTCTTCGGCCTCGCCGCCCTCAGCCTCTTCACGCTGGTCGCACTCACCGCGCCGCTGACCGTCGGCTCCGCCGTGCAGAACGTGACCGACGCACCCGGCAGGCCCATGGAGAGTCCGAGCGCCGAATTCCCCCTGGGCACCGACCGGTTCGGCCGCAACCTGCTCGCGCTGGTCGTCTGGGGCTCGCGGGTCTCGTTGCTCGTCGGGCTGCTCGCCGCCGTGCTGTCCGTCGGGATCGGTGCGCTGATCGGGATCACCGCCGGGCACTTCCGCGGCTGGTACGCCACGGTGATGATGCGGATCACGGACTGGTTCCTGGTCATGCCGACACTGGTGCTCGCCATCGCGCTCGCGACCGTGATGTCCCGCTCGCTCGGCACGGTCATCCTCGCCATCGGCGTCACGACCTGGCCGACGACGGCAAGGCTGGTGCGCGCGCAGACCCTGGCGGTGGAGTCACGGCCGTACATCGAACGCGCGAAGGCCCTCGGCGGCGGCCACTGGCACATCATGTCCCGCCATGTCCTGCCCAATGTCATGCCGCTGGTGCTGGCCCAGACGACCCTCATCGTCTCCACGGCCATCCTCGCCGAGGCGACGCTCGCGTTCCTCGGGCTCGGTGACCCGACGGTCGTGTCGTGGGGCGGTCTGCTGCAGGACGCGCGAGAGGCGGGCGCGGTCAGCTCGGGCGGTTGGTGGTACCTGGTGCCACCGGGCATCGCCATCGCCGTCGTCGCCCTCGCCTTCACCCTGTGCGGGCGCGCGGTCGAGTCCGTCCTCAACCCCCGGCTGGGAGCACCCCGTTGAGCCTTCTCGATGTCAGGAACCTGGAGGTGACGTACGCCGACGGGGCGTCCGCGGTCCGCGGTGTCGACCTGTCCCTCGCGGCGGGGCAGAAGCTCGGCCTCGCTGGTGAGTCCGGCTGCGGCAAGTCCACGCTGGCGCTGGCACTGCTGCGGCTGCTGCCGTCGGGAACGCGGATCACCGGCGAGATCCTCCTCGACGGAGAGGACGTCCTGAGGATGAACTGGGGCCGGGTGCGGGCCGTGCGCTGGGCCGGGGCCTCCATCGTCTTCCAGGGCGCGATGCACTCGCTCAACCCCGTGCACCGCATCGGCGACCAGATCGCCGAGCCGATCCTGCTGCACCGGAAAGCGACCGCGACGGGCGCGAAGCAGAAGACCCGCGAACTCCTGGAGCACGTGGGGCTTTTGGCGGTGCACGCGGACGCGTATCCGCACGAGCTCTCCGGCGGCCAGCGCCAACGCGTCATGATCGCGATGGCACTGGCCTGCGACCCCCGCCTGATCATCGCCGACGAACCGACCACAGCACTGGACGTGATGATCCAGGCCCAGATCCTCCGCCTCCTCGAACGGCTCGTCGCCGAGCAGGATCTCGGCCTCGTCATGATCAGCCACGACCTGGCGGTGTTGGCCGACACCTGCGACCGGCTGGCGGTGATGTACGCGGGCCGGATCGTCGAGGAGGGCGCCGCCCGGCAGGTGTACGAAGACGCCCGTCATCCGTACGCGAAGGCGCTGTCGGCGGCGTTTCCACGGATCGGTGACCCCGCGTCCCGGTTCGCGCCTCGGGGCCTGCCGGGTGACCCACCGGACCCGGCCGACCTGCCGCCCGGCTGCGCCTTCCACCCGCGCTGCCCGGTCGCACTGGACTCGTGCGCCGGGGAGGACCAGGCGCTGCGGGAGGCGGGGGCGGGGCGGAGGGCGGCCTGCGTACATGTCGAGGCCCCGCGACAGGCGGCCGAGGCCGGGCGAGCGGCGACGGACGCGTTGACCGCCGGCCCGGTGAGCAGGGCGCCGGTGGCGGACGGGGCGCCGACGGGCGCGGCGACCACAGCCCCGGTGGACAGGGCGCCGGGGGACGACGCGGCATCGGTGGACAGGGCGCCGGGGGGCACGGAGCCTGCCGACAAGGCCCCCGATGCCAGGCGAGGGCCGGACGTGCCGCATCCCGGCGAGACGGCCGGGCTGGTGCGGTCCGAGACGGTCGGGCCGGTGCGTCCCGCGGACGACGAGACTCTTCGACCAGCCGGGCCGACTACGGACGACGAGGCTGTTCAGTCGCCTCGACCGACTGCGGATGACGGGGCTGTTCAGTCGTCGCGGCCCACCGCGGACGCGCCCGACGCGGCAGCGGGTGCGGCGGACGACGTGAGGAGCGACACACCATGACGATCACGCCGGAGTCCCCTGCGGAGCCCCCTGCCTCCCGCTTCACCACCCCACCGCTGCTCAGCGCCGAGGGACTGCACGTCACCTTTTCCGGTCGGCGTGGCGCTCCTCGGGCCCGTGCCGTCGACGGTGTCGATCTCGACGTCCACCGTGGCGAGATCGTGGCCCTGGTCGGCGAGTCGGGATGCGGCAAGACAACGCTGAGCCGCTCGCTGCTCGGCCTCGCCTTGCCGAACGAGGGCCGCGTCACCTTCGACGGCAAGCCGCTCGACTACTCCTCGCGTGCTCTGAAGGCGTTCCGCAAGCGCGTCCAACTCGTTCTGCAGGACCCGACGGGTTCACTCAACCCACGGCACACGGTGTACGACGCGGTGGCCGAAGGGCTGCGCATCCACAGGTACCAGGGAGATGAGCGAGCGGCTGTGACTCAGGCCCTCTCCCGGGCCGGCCTCAGGCCGCCCGAGCGGTTCTTCCTGCGCTATCCGCACGAGCTCTCCGGCGGCCAGCGGCAACGCGTCGTCATCGCGGGCGCGCTGGTCCTGGAGCCCGAACTGATCGTCGCCGACGAGCCGGTGGCGTCCCTCGACGCCTCCGTACGCGGCGAGATCCTGGCCCTGCTTCTGCGGCTGCGCACGGAACTCGGCCTGTCCGCACTGGTGGTGACCCATGATCTGGGGCTGGCCTGGAACATCGCCGACCGTGTCGCGGTCATGTACCTGGGCCGCATCGTGGAGACGGGCCAGGTGGAACAGGTCCTGACCTCACCTCGGCATCCCTACACCCAGGCTCTCCTGTCTGTCCTCCCCGAGGCCCCCGGAGACCCGGTCGTCCTGGCCGGCGAACCCCCGGACCCGTCTCGTATCCCGTCCGGCTGCCGTTTCCACGCCCGCTGCCAGATCCTGGCGAGCGGAGAGGCCGAGCGGGCCGGCGTCGCGGACGCGTGTCGGGGCCGGGAGCTGAAGGTCCTCGGTGGAGGCGGTGCGGCACAGGTGGCATGTCACTGGGCACAGGGCAGAGCGGCTCCCCGATAACGACCTGGCGACCTGCCAGTGCAGTTCCGGGCCTGATCCCGAGAGGAGGCAAGAGGAAGCACCAGTACCTCTTGATCCACAAATGGCCCGCCAGTAGGTTCACCAGCCATGACCGACCAGTACAAACAGATCAGCCCTGAACCTCCCCTCGCGGGCGATGAGACGGCCACCCTCCTGGGGGCTCTCGAGCGCCAGCGCGCGTACCTGGCGTGGAAGTGCGGTGGCCTTGACGCGGCCGGCCTGAAGGTGACTGCTGCCGCCTCGTCGATCACTCTGGGCGGGCTGCTCAAGCACCTGGCCGTTGTCGAGGACGACACGTTCTCCCGGAAGTGGCTGGGGCAGGAGCTCGGGTCCCCATGGGACACCGTGGACTGGAACAGTGATCCGGACTGGGAGTGGCGCTCGGCTGCCGATGACAGCCCTGAGCAGCTCCTCGCGCTCTGGCAGGACGCCGTGGCCCGCTCCCGTGCCGTCGTCGAGGAGGCACTGGCCAAGGGCGGTCTGGGACAGCTGGGCCGGTTCACCACCTCCTCCGGCGAGTCGCCCAGCCTCCGACGTCTCCTGATCGACCTGATCGAGGAGTACGCGCGACACGTAGGCCATGCCGATCTCATCCGGGAGTCGGTGGACGGGCTTGTCGGGGAGGACCCGCCCGACTGAAGGGGTGTGGGGGCTACGGTAGGCGTCGCGCCCTCTCGTGAGGGCCCACTCCACGCCAGGGCCTGCCGCCGCCTGTACGAGCGTGGGCGGCGGTCGGCCGAAGCCCAAGGGCACTCTTGATCATTCGACGGCCGGACCGGGTTCACGGATGCTCCCCGGGATCGCAGGTCGGCCAAGTCCCCCCTGGAAGCGCCAGTTGAACCCCGCCATCCGCCACAACGCGATTGCACCGGAGACCCGTACAAACTGGGCCTCTTCTTCCCGGAACGCCAGTTGATGTCGCAGTGGAACCAAACGGTGGCCCGGCCGTGAGTAATTGTCGCCTTTGGGCCACAGGTGCTCCCGATCACGCCTGCCGAAGGTCGTCGTGGTCGGCCCGAACGCACCAATTGCTGATCCGGACGCCAGCTGGAGCCGTACCGCCACTGGTTCCCGTACCGCACGACCCTCGAAAAGCCCGAGTCGATCCGTGCGGCCGACCTCTGCGACGGTGTCGCCCATGCCGAGCGCGGGGCGGCCGACGTGAACACCATGCGGGTACGGGTGCGTACCCGCATCCGGGCTGTGTGAGTGGAAGGAGCCCCGTCATGCCTGACGCCAACATCCGCATTCCCGCCGAAGCCCGCCGGTCGGCTCGCCGCGATAGCGGGCGGTGAGGGCCTGTCGCTGCGCGGACCCTACCTCGCTCGGCTCGCCGACTCGCTGTTCCACCCGCTGAACGTGCTCAGCGGGTGGAACAGGCCCGTGCCGTGCTCCCTATGGCCGAGTCTCTTTCTCCGGATGCGGCGAGTTGGACGGGGACCGCTTGCGGCCTCCCCGTCCGATGCCCGGATCAGTCCCAGGTCATGTTGATCGTGCGTTCAAAATTGACGTATCCGAGGCGCTGGAAGGCGTTCGCCATGGGAGTGTTGCCAAGATCTGTGGCCGCCCGGATGCGCGGGACGTCCTGCGCGATGAGGATGCGGGTGCCCTCGGCAAGGATCTCGTCGATGTAGCCCTTGCCCCGGTGTGCGGGTAGTACGGCGAGGTAGCCGATGATGGGGTTGTAGTCGTTGCGGGCCGGGGTGACGAACCCCACCGGCTCGCCGTCCGGCAGCGTCGCGATCCGCCACCAGTCCCGCGGGCTCCGGTAGTGCGCGAGTTCGTCCTCATAGTGTCTGACCGCCGCCTCGCGGGCGGACATCCGGGTCAGGTCGTCCCTGCTGTGCGCGTCCAGCGTCCCGTCCAGGACCAGAGTCATCAGGGCGAGGATTTCCTCGGTGTCGCGGACCGGCCGGAACACCAGGCGCTCGCTCGGCTCGGGGAGTGGCGTCCCGGGACGCCACTCCAGACGCAGCCGTTCGACGAACAGGCGGGCGCCGGTCTGTTCCAGGGCGACCATGCGGTCCTCGACGACGCGCCTGGTCACCCCGCCTTCGTGCCAATCGGGTGGGACGAAGCGGGTGTACTCGGTTGGACGGGTGCCTGCTGGGACGACTTCGGCCATGGCGGTCTGCAGCAGTCGCACGCCGATGTCCACGCGGTCGCGATCCGCGCCGCTGTCGTAGATGTCGAGAATGTCCAAGAGGGATGGCGTGTCATCTCCGGTCCGCCCCCACCAGGCGGCCCTGGCCAGCAGGTGGTCGCCGCGAAGGGCGACCCACATCCATTCCGGCCGGCGGCGGCCGGCGGCGAGGTCGTCCGCCAGTTCCTCGTTGAGGACGTAGGGCAGTCGGGAGAAGAGGTCGAGTTCTTCGCGCCCGGTGATCGGGCGCATGGTCAGGTCGTTCTGTTCCACGGTCAAGGCACGCTCCGGTGAAGGCGCCTGTCCGCTCCGGGGTCAGATGCAGTCCGCGCCCCGCGAGGACACAAGCGCAGTGATCATGGGGATCATGGGTTTATCCCTCCTCTTCGGTGTCGTGGCCCCTCGGTTCCGTCGACGGGGGACCGGTCGCAAGGTCTATCCAATCGCCGTCCCTCGCGCAAACCTTTTTGTGATCACGGCCCAAGCCCGCCGGAGGCGTCCGGCACGGTGCAGTGTTGGCCGCACCTCCCGCTTGTCGGAGGCGACCGCAGCCGGTTCGCGGATGCCCGGGAGCTGAACGCATACGCCGGGACTGACCCGGTCACCCGAGCGCCTCGACGATGCCGAGCCCGCGTCCTCTTCTGTCCATATAGGCGCCCCGCCGCTGAAGGACAGCTGAAAGGCCGGTGAAGTGCCGGCGGCGCAGACTCGCCAGGGACGGGACGGCACCGCTTGGTCCTGTCAGCCCTGTTGGGTCCGTGAGAAGGGAGTGATCGTGGAGCAGAACGTGCACACCGGCCAGTTCGACGCACAGACCGAGAGCGTCGAGACGATGCCGACCGAATCTGCGGAGTTCATCGAGATCCGTCTGCTGGACAAGATCGAGACCATCGAGAACAAGGCAGTCTCGCGCTAGTGGGCTCCGTGCCGGCGGACAAGCCTCCGCCGGCACGGGCCCCTCGAGGGGCGTCGGTATGAAGATTCCACGGGTGAAACCCGAGCACACACCTCACCGGTTCCCGGACGGCACCATCCGTATCGGCGGTGCGGGCTACGGGATAGCGGCAGAGATCCGGGATCCCGGCGGGTGGGTCTGGGACACGCTGACACGCATGGACGGCGTCACCCCCGTCGAACGGATAGAAGCCGAGCTCGCCGCGGCTCATCCGGGCCTGGGCGACAACGGCGTCCGGACGGTGATGTCCTCGCTGTTCGGCTCGGGCTATGTCGAGGACATGTCCGAGTACGACCAGGAGGGCCTGACCGCTCGAGAAGTGGAGCGGTACAGCAGGAATCATTCCTACTTCCGACGAGTGGACCTCCGGCCGGGGACGAACTCCTGGGAGCCGCAGCGGCGGCTGAAGAACTCCCGGGTGGTGATTCTCGGACTCCGCGGCACGGGGAGTCATGCGTCCTGGGCGCTCGCGGCCGCCGGCGTGGGCCGGATTCATCTCGTGGATCCGGACGTCGTCGAGGAGTCCAATCTGACCCGACAGGCCCTGTACGGCGAGGAGGACCTGGGCAGGCCCAAGGCCGAGGTCGCGGCGCGGCGTCTGCGGTCGGTCAACTCGTCCGCCGCGTACACCTGCGCCGTGGAGAAGGTCGACACCGAGGACGGGCTCGGGGAGCTCGTCGCGGGCTGCGATGTCTTCGCGCTGCGTTGCGCAGGTGAGCGAAGTCCCCGGCGAGGACGCTGTCCTCGTACCCGGCGCCGCCGAGAAAACCGGTCCAGGGCCTCGGGCCCGAGGAACCGGAGCGTGCTCCGACTCACCTGCGGCTGCCGCCACTGGGGACCTTCGAACCGCCCGCGGGGCGAGCGCCTGACACACGCCCCGAGGCAACGCCGCACCTTCTGGTCCCGAAGCCTGCTGAAACGCGTGCCTGGTCATCACGGCGAGGCCGAATTCTCCCTCGTACGGGGTGGATTCGAGGTCTCCCGGCACCCACTCGGCGCCCCTCACCAGACCCGGATGGAACTCGTCACCCGGCCCCATGGATTGGGGAGTCGTACAGCTCAGCGAACAACCAGCCCCCGCAGCACAATACGGCGAGGATGGCGCAGAGCGGCCGGTTCGCGGCGCGGGTCCGTGTCGTAGACCGTGATGTCGGCGAGGCCGCCCTCGGTCAGGGAGGGGAGGCCGAGAAGGCGCGGGCGGTCCAGCTGGCGGCGCCGAGGGCGGTTTCCGGGGGAGACCGGCGTCGATGAGGTGTTCGACCTCGGTGGCGACGTTGCCAAAGGGGGCGCAGTCCGTGCCGGCGAGGACGGTGACGCCGGCGTCGTGGGCCTCGCGGACGCGACGGATCATCGTGCGGTGGCCCTCGTGCCAGAGGCGGCCCCGGGCGTTGGGCCTGATCCTCGGCGCACTACGGGCGAAGGCGGTGAGCGTGGGGACGTACGCCGCTCCGTGCGCGGCCATCAGCTCGACGCACTCCGCCGGCATGCCCATCCCGTGTTCCACCGAGTCCACCCCGGCCCGGGTGGCGCCCAGCACGCCGTCGGCGGACTGGCAGTGCGCCGCGACGCGACCACCGACGTCGTGCACGGCGTCGACGACCGCCTTCAGCAGCTCGTACGGCACCGGGGGCGCCTCGAAGTCCTAGTCGCCCATGACCTTGCACCAGCCGTCGCCCGCCTTCGCCTCCGCGACGGCGGCGGTGACGAGATCCTCGGTGACCGTGTGGAAGTCGGCGCTCTTCGAGAGCCCCGCCCAGGCCAGCCAGCGGCCTGCCGTGAGCATCCGCGGGGCGTCCGGTGCCTCGCGCAGCTCCGGCGGTACGCCACCCAGCAGCCCGGGGAAGCGCAGTGCCGTCGTACCGGCGTCGCGGTGTGCGGCGATCTGCTCGGCGAAGACGCCGGGGTCGAAGACCGGCTCGCCCTCCCGTGCCCCCGGGTGCGTGTGCACGTCGACGAGGCCCGGCAGCAGGAAGCCGCCGTCGGCGACGGTGTCGGCCGGGGCGGACGGGCGGTCGTGGGTGAGCCGGTCGCCGAGGACCCAGAGGTCGCGTAGGACGCCATCGGGGAGGACGGTTCCGCGCAGGTGGAGGGGCATGGTGGTTAATCGTTCGACAGGCGGGCCGGGGGCAGAGATGCTCCCCGCGAGCGTACGTCGACCAAGCCCGCCTCGGAGGCATCAGTTGAACCCCGTCATCCGCCACATCACCATCGACTGCACCGGCGACCCGTACGAACTCGGCCTCTTCTGGAGCCAGTTGCTCGGCCGCCCGCTCGCCGACGACGACAAGCCGGGCGATCCCGAGGCACTCATCAAGGACCCCGACGGCGGCCCGACCCTGCTGTTCGTCAGCGTGCCCGAGGGCAAGACCGTGAAGAACCGCATCCATTTCGATCTCCTCCCCCAGGGCCGTACCCGCGCGGCCGAGGTCGAACGAGCGATCGACCTCGGGGCCCGCCTCGTCTCCGACCGGACACGGCCCGACGGACGGGGGTGGGTCCTCCTGGCCGACCCCGAGGGGAACGAATTCTGCGTGGAGCGCGGGGAGTTGGGCTGACCGTCCGCCCTCTCAACGGGTACGGGTGCGTACCCGTATCCTGTACGGGTGAGTGAGAGGGGTTCCGTCATGTCTGACGCCAATATCCGCATTCCCGCCGAGGCCCGTGACCGGCTTGCCGAGATAGCGGCCGGCGAGGGCCTGTCACTACGCGCCTACCTCGCCCGGCTCGCGGACTCGCTGCTCACGCCTGCCGAACGTGCCGAGCGCGCCGAGCAGGCCCGTGCCGTGCTCCGAGAGTGGAACGGTTACGACCCGAGCGCGGAAGAACAAGCCGACCTGGACACCGAGCTCGACCGGCGACTGGGCGAGGCGGCTGCCCCGTGACCGATTCCCTGCACGTGATCCTCGACGCCACGGCCATGGTCGCCGCCGGAACCGGCAACGTTCTGGCCTCCCGCCTGATCCACCGCGCGCACTCCGCGCCGGGGTGGTTCCTGTACGCACCCGCCTGCGCTCTTGTCGAGGCCGACCGGACCAGGCCCGGTACGGCCGAGCACATCGCCGCGCTGCCCAGCGTCACCATCCTCGATCTGGATCTGCCCGCGGCCCTTGCTGTCGCACGCGAGACCACCTGGGCTCCGGCGCAGATCGGGCACGCGGCCAGGCCGACGCCCGAACGGCCCGATGGGGCCGTCGTCGCCACAACCGCAGCGGAGAGCTGGAAGGGGCGGCCGGTGCGCGTCCTTGATCTCGGCCCCTGACCGCGAGGTCATCGGAAGCCGGTGGAGGCCGGTGGAGGCCGGTGGAGGCCGGTGGAAGCCGGTGGAAGCCGGTGGAAGCCGATGCCCGGATATCGGCAGGACTCGATATCCGGGCATCGGCATTCTCCGGACGCGTGCATCCGGATGGAGAGTGCACCCGGACGGGCGGGGTGAGTGTGTGTTATGCGAGTTATCCGTCGATATTGACCGATAACGGAACAGCGCCCCGGCGCTGCGGCACAGCGCACACATCAGGAGGCACTCCATGCGTGGAGCCACTCGCGCCAGGTGGGCGGCATGCGCGGCGGCCGTCGCCCTCGTGGCGACGGCCTGCGGGGGTGACGGCGGCAGCGGCGGCGGTGTGGACCGTGGCGGGGTGCTGAGCTCCTCCTGGGGGGACCCGCAGAACCCGCTGGAGCCGGCCAACACCAACGAGGTGCAGGGCGGCAAGGTGCTCGACATGATCTTCCGGGGGCTGAAGCGGTACGACCCGGAGACCGGCGAGGCCGAGGACATGCTCGCCGAGGAGATCGAGACCGAGGACTCGCGGGACTTCACGATCACCATCGAGGACGGCTGGACCTTCAGCAACGGCGAGGCCGTCACCGCCAAGTCCTTCGTCGACGCCTGGAACTACGGGGCCAGTCTGAAGAACAACCAGAAGAACGCCTACTTCTTCAGCTACATCGACGGCTACGACAAGGTCCACCCCGAGGACGGGAGTGAGCAGAGCGCCGACACCCTGTCCGGGCTCAAGGTCGTCGACGACCACACCTTCACCGTCAAGCTCAGCCAGAAGTTCTCGACGTTCCCCGACACCCTCGGCTACGCCGCCTTCGCCCCGCTGCCCCAGGCCTTCTTCGACGACCACAAGGCCTGGCTGGCCGAGCCGGTCGGCAACGGGCCGTACACCGTCGACTCGTACACCAGGGGCTCGCAGATGTCGCTGCGGAAGTGGGAGGACTATCCCGGCGACGACGCGGCCGGGAACGGCGGTGTCGATCTCAAGGTCTACACCGACAACAACACCGCCTACACGGACCTGATGGCCGGCAACCTCGACCTCGTCGACGACGTCCCGGCCGCCCAGCTGAAGAACGTCGAGGCGGACCTCGGCGACCGGTACATCAACGCCCCGGCCGGCATCATCCAGACCCTCGCCTTCCCGTTCTACGACAAGAAGTGGGACCAGGCCGGGATGGAGAAGGTCCGTACGGGGCTCTCCCGGGCCATCGACCGGAAGCAGATCACCGAGACCATCTTCCAGAACACCCGCACCCCGGCCACCGACTGGACCTCCCCTGTCCTCGGCGAGGACGGCGGCTACAAGGAAGGCCTGTGCGGTGAGGCCTGCCAGTACGACCCCGACGAGGCGAGGAAGCTGATCAAGGCGGGCGGCGGGCTCCCCGGCGGGCAGATCAAGATCTCGTACAACGCGGACACCGGCTCCCACAAACAGTGGGTCGACGCCGTCTGCAATTCCATCAACAACGTCCTCGACAACGACAGGGCCTGCGTCGGCAACCCGTTCGGCACCTTCGCCGACTTCCGCAGCCGGATCACCGATCTGAGGATGTCCGGGCCGTTCCGGGCGGGGTGGCAGATGGACTACCCGCTCATCCAGAACTTCCTGCAGCCGCTGTACTACACCAACGCCTCCTCCAACGACGGCAAGTGGTCCAACGCCGAGTTCGACGAGCTCGTCGACGAGGCCAACGCCGAGACCGCCCCGGCCGAGGCCGTGGAGCTGTTCCAGCAGGCCGAGGAGGTCCTGCGGGACGACATGGGCGCCATCCCGCTCTGGTACCAGAACGGCAGCGCGGGCTACTCGGAGCGGCTCTCGAACGTGTCGCTCAACCCGTTCAGCGTCCCCGTCTACGACGAGATCAAGGTCAGCTGAGCCACGAGGGGCGACCTCTCCCGGGAGCCCGCCCCGCCTACCCACGGAGCCCCCATGGGACGCTACGTCATCCGCCGTCTGCTGCAGATGATCCCGGTCTTCATCGGCGCCACACTGCTGATCTTCCTGATGGTGAACGTGATGGGCGACCCCGTCGCGGGCCTGTGCGGCGACCGGCAGTGCGACCCCGCCACGGCCGCCCAGCTGCGCAGGGAGTTCGGCCTCGACAAGCCCGTGTGGCAGCAATACCTGACCTACATGGGCAACGTCTTCACCGGCGACTTCGGCACCGCCTTCAACGGGCAGCCGGTCACCGAGCTGATGGGCTCCGCCTTCCCGGTCACCATCCGGCTGACGTTCGTCGCGATCCTCTTCGAGATCGTCTTCGGGATCGTGCTGGGCGTCGTCACCGGGCTCCGCCGCGGCCGGCCCGTCGACACCAGCGTCCTCCTCGTCACCCTGGTCGTCATCTCCGTGCCCACCTTCGTCACCGGGCTGCTGCTCCAGCTGCTGCTGGGCGTGAAGTGGGGCTGGATCAGCCCGTCCGTGTCGTCCGCCGCGCCCTTCGAGGAGCTGATCCTCCCCGGGCTCGTCCTCGCCTCCGTCTCCCTCGCCTACGTCACCCGCCTCACCCGTACGTCGATCGCCGAGAACACCCGCGCCGACTACGTCCGTACGGCCGTGGCCAAGGGACTGCCGAGAAGGCGCGTCATCACACGGCACCTGCTGCGCAACTCCCTCATCCCCGTGGTCACCTTCATCGGCACGGACATCGGCGCCCTGATGGGCGGCGCGATCGTCACCGAGCGGATCTTCAACATCCACGGCGTCGGCTACCAGCTCTACCAGGGGATTCTCCGGCAGAACACGCAGACCGTCGTCGGCTTCGTGACCGTCCTCGTCCTCGTCTTCCTGGTCGCCAACCTGCTCGTCGACCTCCTGTACGCCGTACTCGACCCGAGGATCCGCTATGCCTGAGCCCCAGCGGCCGGAGCCGCACGTGTCGGGCGGCGGCCGCGCCGCGGAGAACGGGGCCATCGCCGCGACCGGGATGGGAGGCGCCATGGACCTCGCCACGACCGAGGGGGAGACGCTGGAGAAGGGGCCGGGCGGGCCGGACGGCACCGGCCTCCGGGAGAAGCCGCGCTCCCTGTGGTCCGACGCCTGGCACGACCTGCGGCGCAACCCGGTCTTCATCCTCTCCGGGCTGGTCATCCTCTTCCTGGTCGTCATCTCGCTGTGGCCGTCGCTGATCGCCTCCGGGAGCCCGCTCAAGTGCGACCTGTCCAAGGCCCAGCAGGGCTCGGAGTCCGGGCACCCCTTCGGGTACGACGGCCAGGGCTGCGACGTCTACACGCGCACCGTCTACGGGGCCCGCACCTCGGTCGCCGTCGGCGTCTGCGCCACGCTCGGCGTCGCGGTCCTCGGCTCGGTGCTGGGCGGGCTCGCCGGGTTCTTCGGCGGGGTGTGGGACTCGTTCCTGTCCCGGATCACCGACGTGTTCTTCGCGATCCCGGTCGTCCTCGGCGGTCTCGTGCTGCTGTCGGTCGTGACCAGCAACACCGTCTGGCCGGTCATCGGGTTCATGGTGCTGCTCGGCTGGCCGCAGATCTCCCGTATCGCCCGCGGCTCGGTCATCACCGCCAAACAGAACGACTACGTACAGGCCGCCCGGGCCCTGGGCGCCTCCAACGCCCGCATGCTGCTGCGCCACATCGCGCCCAACGCCGTCGCCCCGGTGATCGTCGTCGCCACCATCGCGCTCGGCACGTACATCGCGCTGGAGGCGACCCTGTCGTACCTCGGCGTCGGGCTGAAGCCGCCGAGCGTGTCGTGGGGGATCGACATCTCCGCCGCGTCCCCGTACATCCGCAACGCCCCGCACGCCCTGCTGTGGCCCTCCGGCGCGCTCGCGATCACCGTCCTCGCGTTCATCATGCTCGGCGACGCGCTGCGCGACGCCCTCGACCCGAAGCTGAGGTGAGCCGTCGCCATGCTGCTCGAAGTGCGGGACCTCCACGTGGAGTTCAGGACCCGGGACGGGGTCGCCAAGGCCGTCAACGGGGTCACCTGCAGCGTGGACGCGGGCGAGACCCTCGCCGTGCTGGGCGAGTCCGGCTCGGGCAAGTCGGTGACCGCGCAGGCCGTCATGGGCATCCTCGACATCCCGCCCGGAAGGATCACGGGAGGCGAGATCCTCTTCCAGGGGCGGGACCTGCTGAAGCTCAAGGAGGACGAGCGCAGGAAGGTCCGGGGCGCCGAGATGGCGATGATCTTCCAGGACGCGCTGTCGTCCCTCAACCCCGTGCTCTCCGTGGGCGACCAGCTCGGCGAGATGTTCGTCGTGCACCGCGGGATGTCCAGGAAGGACGCCCGGAACAAGGCCGTCGAGCTGATGGACCGCGTCCGCATCCCGGCCGCCGCCGCACGCGTACGGGACTATCCGCACCAGTTCTCCGGCGGCATGCGCCAGCGCATCATGATCGCGATGGCGCTCGCCCTCGAACCCGCCCTGATCATCGCCGACGAGCCCACCACCGCCCTCGACGTCACCGTCCAGGCCCAGGTCATGGAGCTGCTCGCCGAGCTGCAGCGCGAACTCACCATGGGGCTCGTCCTCATCACCCACGACCTGGGTGTGGTCGCCGACGTCGCCGACCGGATCGCCGTGATGTACGCGGGCCGGATCGTCGAGTCCGCCCCCGTGCACGACATCTACAAGGCGCCCGCCCACCCGTACACCCGCGGCCTGCTGGACTCGATCCCCCGGCTCGACCAGAAGGGCCAGGAGCTCTACGCCATCAAGGGCCTGCCCCCGAACCTCATGAACATCCCGCCCGGCTGCGCCTTCAACCCCCGCTGCCCCATGGCCCAGGACGTGTGCCGGTCCGACGTACCGCCCCTCTACGAGGCGCACGAGCCGGACGGGGCCCGCAGGAGCGCCTGCCACTTCTGGAGGGAGTGCCTCCATGGCTGAGCCCCTCCTGGAGGTCCGCGGCCTCCACAAGCACTACCCGCTCACCCAGGGGATTCTCTTCAAGAAGCAGGTCGGCGCCGTGAAGGCCGTGGACGGCGTCGACTTCGAACTCGGCGCCGGCGAAACCCTCGGCATCGTCGGCGAGTCCGGCTGCGGCAAGTCCACGGTGGCCAGGATGCTGGTCAGCCTGGAGAAGCCGACGGCCGGTTCCATCACGTACAAGGGCGAGGACCTCGGCAAACTCTCCGGCAAGGCGCTGAAGGCCGTACGGCGCAACATCCAGATGGTCTTCCAGGACCCGTACACCTCCCTCAACCCCCGCATGACCGTGGGCGACATCATCGGGGAGCCGTACGAGATCCACCCCGAGGCCGCGCCCAAGGGCGACCGGCGGCGGAAGGTGCGGGAGCTGCTGGACGTGGTCGGGCTCAACCCCGAGTACATCAACCGCTATCCGCACCAGTTCTCCGGCGGCCAGCGCCAGCGCATCGGCATCGCACGGGGGCTGGCGCTGCGCCCCGAGATCATCGTCGCCGACGAGCCGGTCTCCGCGCTCGACGTGTCCGTGCAGGCGCAGGTGATCAACCTGATGGACCGGCTGCAGGGCGAGTTCGGGCTGAGTTACGTCTTCATCGCGCACGACCTGTCCATCGTGCGGCACATCTCCGACCGGGTCGGGGTGATGTACCTCGGGCGGATCGTGGAGACCGGCAGGGACGCGGAGATCTACGACCATCCCACGCATCCCTATACACAGGCCCTGCTGTCCGCCGTACCCGTGCCGGACCCCGAGGCACGGGAGTACCGGGAGCGGATCATCCTCTCCGGTGACGTGCCGTCCCCGACGAACATCCCGTCCGGGTGCCGTTTCCGGACGCGGTGCTGGAAGGCCGAGGAGCGGTGCGAGCTGGAGGTGCCGCTGCTGGCGGTGCCCGCGGAATTCCGGTTCACGGCGGGGCCCGCTGCGCATGACTCGGCCTGTCACTTCGCGGAGGCTGTATCGATCAGGCGCTCCGCGCCGGGGCTGGTCGTCCCGCCGGAGGAGGCAACGGACGGTCATGACGAGGCGGGGGCATAGGCGCACATATGTGCATCAACCGCGTTAACGCGCAGGCAACTTCACCGACCCGATACCGATATACGGACGCGGCACGCTGAACAGCGTACGGCCGTGCGGGTGCCGTAAACAGGCCGGGGTGCGCCATGTCACCCCGGCCTGTTGCACGCCCCTTGCGCCTAAGCCGGCGCCGCTCTCGCGGACCTGGCCCCCTGTGCGCCTAAACCGGCGCCGCTCTCGCGGACCTGGTTGATGCTTCGTCGTGGTTTCTCAATTGATGGTTGCGGTGCTCGGTGCGGTGTGGGTGCTCAGGCCAGTTTGAGAGCTCGCTGTAGGAAGTCCAGCTGGAGCAGGAGCAGGTTCTCGGCGACCGCCTCCTGCGGGGTCATGTGCGTGACTCCGGAGAGCGGGAGCACCTCGTGCGGGCGGCCCGCGGCGAGGAGGGCCGAGGACAGGCGCAGGGAGTGCGCCACCACCACGTTGTCGTCGGCGAGGCCGTGGATGACCATCATCGGGCGGGCCGGTTCCCGGGCGCCGACCAGGCCCGTGTCGTCGATCAGCGAGTTCCTGGAGTACACCTCGGGCTGCTCGCCGGGGTGCCCGAGGTAGCGCTCCTGGTAGTGGGTGTCGTACAGGCGCAGGTCGGTGACCGGGGCGCCCACGATCGCCGCGTGGAAGACGTCCGGGCGGCGCAGCGCCGCGAGCCCGGCGAGGTAGCCGCCGAAGGACCAGCCGCGGATGGCGACGCGGCTCAGGTCGAGCGGGAAGTCGGCGGCCAGCGCCTGGAGGGCGTCGACCTGGTCCTGGAGCACGACCGCGGCCAGGTCGTCCTTGACGGCCTTCTCCCAGGCGGGCGAGCGGCCCGGCGTCCCGCGTCCGTCGGCGACCACCACCGCGAAGCCCTGGTCCGCGAACCACTGCGAGGTCAGGTGCGGGTTGTGCGCGGCGACCACCCGCTGGCCGTGCGGGCCGCCGTACGGATCCATGAGGACGGGCAGGGGAGTGTCACCGGGGTAGTCCGTAGGCATAAGTACGGCGCACGGGATTCGACGTGCGCCCCCCTGTGTGAGCGTCACGCGCGGGGACAGACCGGGATGTTCCGCATACGAGGGGACAGTCGCCGCCGGCTTTCCGTCGCGCAGTACCTGCACCCGGGCCCCAGGCCGGTCGAGGGTGGCCGAGGACAGGACCGTCACCCCGCCGGCGCGCACCGCCGAGTGCACGCCGGGTTCCTGCGAGACGCGCTCCACGCCTAGCTCGTTCACGCGGTAGATGTGCACTTCGCCGATCTCCGGGTCGGTGGCCGCCTCGCCCGCGGACGCCGAGACCAGCACGTCGTCGGCGGAGACGTCGAGCACCGCGCGGATGTGGAGCTGCTTACTTGTCAGCGGGCGTTCACCCACCGCGAGGACCCGCGCGCCGCCCTCGTCGGTGACCCGGACGAGCTGCCCGGAGGGGCTCCAGCGCGGCACGCCGGCGAAAAGATCAAGCCAATGTTGATCTTCATCCGCGTGCACCATCCGGGTCGCCCCGGAGTCCGGGTCCACGGCCAGGAACAGCTGACTGCGCTGGTCCCGCGCCTGCACCAGGATCAGTGGCGCACCCGCCGCTGACCAGTGCACATGCGCCAGATACGGGTAGCGCGCCCGGTCCCAGGCCACCTCCGTGCGGACCCCGTCGAGGTCGGTCACGAAGAGCCGTACGTCCGCGTTGTCCGTGCCCGCCGCCGGATACGCGACCTCCTGCGGCCTCCTTTCCGGATGCGCCGGATCGGAGATCCACCACCGCTTCACCGGCGTGTCGTCCACGCGCGCCACGAGCAGCCGGTCGGACTCCGGCGACCACCAGAAACCGCGCGAACGCCCCATCTCCTCGGCCGCGATGAACTCGGCCAGACCGTGCGTGACGTTCTCCGACCCCTCCCCGGTGAGCGCCCGATCGTGCTCGCCCTCGGCGCCGACGACGCGCAGGGCGCCCCGGGCGACGTAGGCGATGTGCCGTCCGTCGGGGGAGGGCCGCGGGTCGATCGCCGGTCCGGGCACGTCGAGTTCACGTGCCGTCCCGGCCCGCAGTTCGGCCACGAAAAGCCGCCCTGACAAGGCAAAAGAGGCCAACTCCACGGCCGTGTCGGTGGCGTAGCCGACGATGCCGGCGCCGCCCTCGCGGCTGCGCTCCCGGCGTGCGCGCTCGGCGGCGGACAACTCCTCGGTGGCGCCGTTCAACAGGGCGTGCGGGTCGGCCGCCACGCGCTCTTCACCATCGTTCACGTCGAGCACCCACAGCTTGTTCGCCCGGTCGGTACCGGAGGCGGACCGCAGGAACACGACACGCGAACCATCGGGTGCCACGGCGAACGCGCGCGGCGCGCCGAGGGTGAACCGCTGGGTACGGGCGTGCCGGCGGGGAAAGGATTCGGGCTCGGTCGTCATGCTCCGACCATATTGGCCATGCGCCCCCTTGTGCGGCCGTGCGCCGATCGATGCGCGCGTACACATAGTTATGATCACTAGCGCTGCGTGGGTATGAACCTGCTGGCTGCTGTATGGATTTACAACTTGTGTTGCTCTGCCCCCCACGTCCCAGGGAACTTTGGAGGTGAGCCGCCGTGGCACTCTCGATTTCGGCGGTGGTGCTGCTGGCGATCATCGTCTTCCTGCTGATCAAGAAGTCAGGGCTGAAGGGTGGGCACGCTGCCGTGTGCATCCTGCTCGGGTTCTACCTCGCCTCCTCGACCATCGCTCCGACGATCAGCGAGCTGACGACGAACATCGCGGGCATGATCGGCAGCATCAACTTCTGATCAACTTCTGACGACGAGCATGACGAACACTGCGGGCCCGGTCGGCAGCGTCGAGTTCTGAGGCCTGGCCGGGCCCGTCCCGGTCCGGGCTCGTAGGGTGGGCTCCATGACGGATCTGCCCGCTCGGCGTCTGCTCCTGGTGCACGCGCACCCGGACGACGAGTCGATCAACAATGGCGCGACCATGGCCAGGTACGCGGCCGAGGGCGCCCATGTGACGCTGGTGACCTGCACCCTCGGCGAGGAGGGCGAGGTCATCCCGCCGCGGCTCGCGCATCTCGCGCCCGACCGGGACGACGCGCTGGGCCCGCACCGCGTGGGCGAGCTCGCCGAGGCCATGAAGGAGCTCGGCGTCACCGACCACCGCTTCCTCGGCGGCCCCGGACGCTTCCGCGACTCCGGGATGATGGGCGTCGAGCAGAACGAGCGCGAGGGCGCCTTCTGGGCGGCCGACGTGGACGACGCCGCCGCACACCTCGTCGAGGTGATCCGAGAGATCCGCCCCCAGGTCCTCGTCACCTACGACCCGAACGGCGGCTACGGCCACCCCGACCACATCCAGGCCCACCGCGTCGCCATACGCGCCGCAGACCTGGCCGCCGAGCCCGGCTACCGCCCCGGCCCGGCCGAGCCCTGGGAGATCGCCAAGGTCTACTGGAACCGGGTGCCGCGCTCAGTGGTCCTGGAGGGCTTCGCCCGGCTGCGCGAGGCGCTCGGCGAGTCGCTTTTCAAGAAGGCCGCCACCGTCGAGGACGTGCCCGGCGTGGTCGACGACCACGTGATCACCACCGAGATCGACGGCACCACCTTCGCTGCCGCGAAGGCCGCCGCCATGCGCGCGCACGTCACCCAGATCGAGGTCGCCGAGCCGTGGTTCGCGCTCTCCAACGAACTGTGGCAGCCCCTCTTCGCCACCGAGTACTACGAGTTGGTGCGCGGCAGACGCGAAGGGGGTGGCCGGGAGGCCGACTTGTTCGAAGGGATCGTTCCGGATAATTCCGGTGCCGCTCAGAACGGAGCGGGCTTCTGATGCGTACGACTGTGTATGCGACGTATGCGACAGCGTATGACGGACAAGCCGCGGGCGTGGCCGTTGGGCGAGAGGCGGGCGCGCTGTGAAGACGACGGACAGGCAGCCGGGCGGCCAGGGCGGCGCGCTCGCACAGCCGTTGACGATGCCACCGGTCGGGCGGATCGCCGCCTACCTCGGGCTGTTCGTGCTCGGGGCCGTGATCGGGGCGGCCGGGGCACTGGTCCAAGCCGGCTGGTTCCCGGGCGGGTTGCTGCTCGCGCTGCTGGGCGCGGCCGGGACCTTCCTGGGCGGCGCGCACGCGACGGGCGCCCGGGCGGGGGCCGTTGCGCCCGCCGCCGGCTGGATGATCGCCGTCATTCTGCTCACCACCAGCCGCCCCGAGGGGGACTTCCTCTTCGGCGTGGGAGCCGTCTCCTATCTCTTCCTGCTCGGTGGTATGGCGACCGCTGTGATGTGCGCCACCCTTGCTCAGGGGCGGCAACCAGCCGGGCCCGGCGCCCGACTTGGGAAGTGACGTACAGCATCGCCGTAGCGCGCGCGTGCGGGTCCGGTGTGGGTTTCCCCAGCGGGCATGGGATACAGGCCGGAAGTGGCCAGTATGGTGGTGCGCGCCGCCGAGCTGCCCGAGATGAGGTCGAGTACACGGGCGGCGGAGCCAACCGGGAGAACCTGCCTTGAGTCGTGACACTGACACCTCGTCCTCCGGGCCCAACGGGCGCGGCGGAGCCGCGTACCCCTCCGGGACACCGCCGTACGGGACCCCCGCGGTTCCCGGGGCCTCCGGTGGCGGCGACGCGGCCCGTGCGGCAGCGGGCGCGCAGTCGGAGGAACAGGACCGCAAGACCGAGACCACGCTGACGACGCGGATCCGGATCAACATCCCCGGTTCGCGGCCCATCCCGCCCGTCGTCGTACGGACGCCGGTCGGCGACTCCGAGTCCGGGGCGAACGAGAAGGGCGCCTCCAGCTCGGAGACCACGGGGACCATGAGCATGCCCGTGGTGACGGACGGCTTGTCAGGGCCGCCGTCCTCTTCGTCGCCCTCGTCGCCCTCGTCGTCCTCGGGGGCTTCGGCTGGTTTGTCGGCTTCTGTGGGTTCGGCAGGTTCGGCAGGTTCGTCGGCGGGGCGTGGGGGGATGGCTGGTTCTGGTCCTTCGGCCGGGTCGGGGGGCGCGGGTGGCGCGGGGGCTTCCGGTGCTTCGGGCGCCACGGGTGCTTCGGGCGCCCCGGGGGCTTCGGGCGAGGAGAAGACCAGCGACTGGTTCGCGCCGCGCAAGCCTGCCGCCGCCAACGGGGCCGGTCTCGGTGCGGGTTCGCCGGCGCAGGGTGCGTCCGGTGGTCCCGGTGCGCGTCCTGGTGGGGCGAAGGGGGCCGCGGGGCCCGTGGGCGGTCCGGGCGGTGCGCGTCCCGGTGGGCCGGCGGGCAATGGTTCCCGGCCCGGTCAGGTTCGTCCCGGCGGTCCCGGCGGTCCCGGCGGTCCTGGTGGTCCTGGTGGTCCTGGCGGTACGAACGGTGCGGGGCTTCCCGGTGCCACGGGTGCCGGGCCCGTCGCGCCCGGTCACGGTGGCGGGACCGGCTCCTTCGACGTGTCGGCGGCGCTCGGCGGTACGCGTCCGACGGGCGGACCCGAGGGCGGCGAACCGCGGCGCGACGAGCTGCCGTACTTCACGGAGAACGGACAAGGCGGGCCGGGCAGGCATGGTGGGCCCGGTGGGCCGAACGGCGGTGGTGGCCCCGCAGGGCCGACCGGTGGCCCGGTCACAGGAGACGGCCCGATGGTGCCCCCGGTGGGTCCGGGCGGTCCGGGCGCACCGGGAGGCGGCCCCTTCGGCGGTCCCGGCAGCGACTTCTCGGCTCCCCAGGCAGGGGGCGCGGACTTCTCCGGCCCCGGCCCCGGCGGCGGCCTCAGCGACGACACCGCGATCCTGACCCCCCAGCGCCCCGTGCCCGACCAGAACTTCCCGCCCGGGTTCGACGGCCCCGGCGGCCCGCGGGACCACGTCTCCGGGCACACCGTGACCAGCGGCATCCCCGTCGTCCCACCCGGCGCCCAGAACGCGCGGTTCGGGACGGGCGCCCCGGGCGACGGGCCGGTGCCGCACACGCCGCCCAAGCTGCCCGACCCGGTTCAGCCGCAGGCGGCCTCCTCCGCCAAGCCCGCGAAGAAGAAGGGCCGCAGCAAGCTGGTGCTCCTCGGCGTCGGCGTGGTGGTCATCGGGGCCGGCGTGTACGGCGCCGGGCTCCTCATGAACCACTCCGACGTGCCCAAGGGCACCACAGTGCTCGGCGTCGACATCGGCGGCGGTACGCGCGACGAGGCGGTCAACAAGCTCGACGACGCCTTCGGTGACCGTACGAACGAGGCGCTGGAGCTGTCGGTCGACGGCCGGACGGTCTCGCTCAAGCCGGATCAGTCGGGGCTCCAGTTCGACATGCAGTCCACGGTCCGCGAGGCCGCCGTCAGCGACTACAACCCGGTGTCGGTGGTCGGCTCGCTGTTCGGCCAGAAGCGCGCCGTCGAGCCCGTGATGCCCGTCGACGAGGAGAAGCTGCGGGCCGCCCTGGAGCGCGCCGCGGGCGGCTCCGGCACGACGACCGACGGCACGATCAGGTTCGAGTCCGGCAAGGCCGTCGCCGTCTACGGCAAGGAGGGCAAGGGCATCGCCGTCGACGCCTCCGCCGAGGCCGTCGAGGAGGCCTACCGCGCCCAAGTCGAGACGGGCGCCACCGACCCGGTGGAACTCCCCACGACCGTCAAGGAGCCGGCGATCGACAAGGCCGAGGTCGACCGGATGATGAAGGAGTTCGCGCAGCCGGCGATGTCCGCGTTCGTCACGCTCAAGGTGGACTCGGTGGAGGTCATCCAGTTCAGCCCGGAGAACTCCCTGTGGAAGTTCCTCCGGGTGAAGGCCGAGAACGGCAAGCTCGTCGAGTCCTACGACAAGGCCGCGCTGAAGGACCTGTACGGCAGCACCACCTTCGACGGCGTCCTGATCACCCGGGCCAACGGCCAGAAGACCCCGGTGACGCCCGAGGACGTGTTCGAGGCCCTGCGCCCGGCCCTCCTCGGCAAGACGGACGCCGAGCGCACGGGCGTGATCGAGACCAACCCGAGCTGACCCGAGCGATCGGCCGACCGCGCCGGCAGGATCTCTGAAGGGCGCCCGTCTCAGACGGGTGCCCTTCGCCGTCTGCCGTCTGCCGTCTGCCGTCTGCCGTCTGCGGTCTGCGGTCTGCCGTCTGTCATCTGCCCTCAGTTGAGCATCGCCCGGGCCGCCCGTGCCTGGTGGCGCAGCCGGTCGGCGGCTGCCTCGTCGACGGCTGCCACCACGTCGGCGTATGCGTCGAGTTCGGTCGCGCCCCGCAAGAAGTCGCCGCGCTGGATGAGGAGTTGGGCGTGCTCGTGGCGGAGGCGGGCCGGGTGGTGGGGGAGGAGGAGGGACAACTCGACGGCCCACAGGGCGACATCGGAGCGCTCGGGGCGGGCGGCGGCCCAGGCGCGGATGTTGTTGAGGATGCGCAGTACGACGTCGAGCGGGTCGGCGGGCGTGAGCATCGACGGGTCCAGCGGCGCGCCCGTGGCCCCGGCGACCAGCAGCTCGGCGTCGCTGCCGGTCAGCAGGCGTCCTCCGTCGCACGGATCGGCGAGTACCGGTGCCTGGAAGGACTGAGGGGTGTCGGTCGGCCGACCGGAGGAGGGGCCGGTAGGGTCCCCGAACCCGACGACGAAGTGCCCGGGCAGGGCGACCCCGTACACCGGCGCCCCGGCCCGCCGCGCCACCTCCATCCACACCACCGACAGCAGGATGGGCAGCCCGCGTCGCCGCCGCAGCACCTTGTGCAGCAGGGAGGACTCCAGCCGCCGGTAGTCCCCGGCCGACCCGCGGAAGTCACAGCGCTCCCCGAGCAGCTCACCCAGTGCCAGGGCCCACGCCCGCGCCCCACCGGGCCGGAACGGCACCAGCCCGGCCAGCCGGTCCAGCTCGATCTGCGCGGCATCGATCCCCGCCTCGTCCAGCCCCCCGTCCGCCGCCGCCCCCACCAACAGACACAGCCCCGCCAGATCCGGCCGCTCGGCCCGCGCCTCCTCCCCGAACCGCCGCCGCACCTCAGCGGCCCGCTCCGGCTCCGGTGGATACGGCGCCCCCATAGCGACCTCGTGCCCACTCACACCGATCGATACGGCCGCACGCCGCCCCGAACCCGAACACCGGCCCTGGCCTCGACCCTGGCTTCGGCTTCGGCTTCGGCCCCGGCTTCGGCCCTGGCCCCGGCCCCGGCCTCCGCTCCGACCTCGGTCCCGGCCCTGGCCCCGGCTCCGACCTCGGCTCCGACCCTGGCCCCGGCTCCGACCTTGGCCCCGGCTCCGACCTTGGCCCCGGCCCCGGCCCTGGCCCCGGCCCCGGCCCCGGCCTCGGCTCCGACCTCGGCCTCGGCCCCGGCCCCGGCCTCGGCCCCGACCCCGGCTCCGACCCTGGCCCTGGCCCCGGCCCCGGCCCTGGCCCCGGCCCCGACCCCGGCTCCGACCCTGGCCCCGGCCCTGGCGTCGGACTCTGTCCCGCGCCCGGCTGCGGGCGTTGCCTCGGGGCGGACTCCGGGCTCCGCCTCTCGGCTGGCTTCGTGGGTTGGCCCTAGTCCGGCTTCGGGCGCTGTAGCGGTACGGGCTTCGGTCTTGGTCTCCGGTCCAGCCTCGTGCCCGGCTTCAGGACCAGCTGCCCCGGTCTCGGCTCCGCACTCAGCCCCAGCCTCCGAGCCACCTTCGGTCCCAGCCCCAGCCCCCGAGCCACCCTCGGTCCCAGCCCCAGCCCCGGCCTCACCCCCGACCCCCTCCGGCCCCCGGTAATGGTGATACGCGTGGTGCGCCCCGAACCCCATCCCCGTGTACAGGGCCCGCGCCCCCGTGTTGTCCAGCTCGACCTGGAGCCAGGCGGCCGAGGCGCCCTCGGCCAGGGCCTGGTGGGCGAGGGCGGACATGACGGTGGTGGCGAGGCCTCGGCGGCGTTGGGACGGGGTGACCTCGACGGCGGCGAAGCCTGCCCAGCGGCCGTCGATGACGCAGCGGCCGATGGCGGCCGGGGGTTCGCCGGGTGCGCCGGGGACGGTGGCGAACCAGACCGAGGTGCCGCCGCCGAGGACCTTGAGGGCGACCTCGCTCAGCCCTTTGCGCTGGTAGCGGCTGAGCCAGGCCTCGTCCGCCGTCCGGGAGAGGACGACCCTGTCGGACCCGGGGGCATCGAGGTCGGCGATCGGCGCCAGGGAGCCGGTCCACAGCTCGGCGGTGACCTCGCGGACCCAGCCGCGCTGCTCCAGCTCCGCGCAGAGCAGCTCCTGGGTCCCCTCGGCCCCGGTCGCCAGTTGCATGTAGGCGGGGAGGCCACGGGCCGCGTACCAGGCGCGTACGGCGGTCAGCGCCTCGTCCAGCGGGCGCCCCGGGTCACCGACCGGCAGCACGGAGTTGGCGCGGCGGGTGAAGCCGGAGGCCGCCCTCAATTCCCACTCGCCCAGCGGCTCGCGTTCCACCGGTTGCCAGGCACGGGCGGAAACGCGCGCCAGCTCCTCGTACGAGGTCGCGGGGCCCCGTCGGCGGGCCGGGGCGGCGGGGACGACCTTGCCCGCGACCAGCGAGGACTCCTCGATCCGGACCCGTTCGCCGGTCCGCCGCGTGATCAGCAGCACACCACCGTCCCAGGATGTGAGAACACCCACCGTGTCAGTGAATTTCCCACGCTCGGGGGTACCTGTGTCGATCCGCCGTACCGAGACGCGTTTGCCCACGTCAGCGGCGGAGATACGGACCTCGAGCCGTCCGCCCGCAGAGATTTCCACAGGTCAGTTCACCCCTCCTGTTCGGATCATGCTCAGGAACGGAGATACTAGAGGCGGGCATCGACGACGCCGCGCTCCCGCGCGCCAGGCGGCGGAGCCTGAGGAGGCCCGCCAGCGCCCTATCGAGGAGGAACGACAGCGTGACCTACGTCATCGCGCAGCCTTGTGTCGACGTCAAGGACAAGGCGTGCATCGAGGAGTGCCCGGTCGACTGCATCTATGAGGGCCAGCGGTCCCTCTACATCCACCCGGACGAATGCGTCGACTGTGGGGCCTGCGAGCCGGTCTGCCCGGTCGAGGCGATCTTCTACGAGGACGACACCCCGGAGGAGTGGAAGGATTACTACAAGGCTAACGTCGAGTTCTTCGACGAGCTCGGCTCGCCGGGCGGCGCCAGCAAGCTGGGCCTGATCGAGCGCGATCACCCCTTCGTCGCAGCGCTGCCGCCGCAGGCGTAGCGCTCCGCTGGTGGTGCCATTTGACATCAGCGGGCTGTCTGCGGCCGTCCGCGCCCCGTGGCGGAGCCGCTGATGTCACCGGCCCGCGCTCCGTACGGGGCGCGGAGCCGCCACCGGCCTTCAGCCGCCGCCTCGGTCCCGTACGGCCTGATCGCCTTGATCGCCGTACGGGACCGAGGCGTTTGCCGTACGAGCGGCACGTATGGGCCTTTGTCGCCGGATGCCGGTCGTATGGATGTCGGTCGTACGCCGGTCGTATGTACGAGAAAGTGAGCCAGATCCCGTGTCCTCCGTAGTCTCCGACCGTCTCCCCACCTTCCCCTGGGACAAACTGGAGCCCTACAAGGCGACCGCCGCGGCCCACCCGGGTGGCATCGTCGACCTCTCCGTCGGCACTCCGGTCGACCCCGTGCCCGAGCTGATCCAGAAAGCCCTGGTGGCCGCCGCCGACTCCCCGGGCTATCCCACCGTCTGGGGCACCCCCGAGCTGCGGAACGCGATCACGGGCTGGGTCGAGCGACGCCTCGGCGCCCGCGGGATCACCCACCACCACGTGCTCCCGATCGTCGGCTCCAAGGAACTGGTCGCCTGGCTCCCCACCCAGCTGGGCCTCGGCCCGGGAGACAGGGTGGCCTACCCGCGCCTGGCCTACCCGACGTACGAGGTCGGCGCCCGCCTCGCCCGCGCGGACTACGTGGCGTACACGCTGACATCAGGCGCTGACGCGCCGGGTCCGACGGAACTGGAGCCGGCCGGCCTCAAGCTGCTCTGGCTCAACTCGCCGTCGAACCCGACCGGCCGCGTGCTGTCCAAGGACGAGCTGACACGGATCGTGGCCTGGGCCCGCGAGCACGGCATCCTCGTCTTCTCCGACGAGTGCTACATCGAACTGGGCTGGGAGGCCGACCCCGTCTCCGTCCTCCACCCGGACGTGTGCGGAGGCTCGTACGAGGGGATCGTCTCCGTCCACTCCCTCTCCAAGCGCTCGAACCTGGCGGGCTACCGCGCGGCCTTCCTCGCCGGGGACCCCGAGGTCCTCGGCCCGCTCCTCCAGATCCGCAAGCACGGCGGCATGATGACCCCCGCGCCCACCCAGGCCGCCGTGATCGCGGCCCTGGGCGACAACGAGCACGTACGGGAGCAGAGGACGCGTTACTCGGCCCGCCGCACCGCCCTGCGCGACGCCCTGCTCGGCCACGGCTTCCGCATCGAGCACAGCGAGGCCAGCCTGTACCTGTGGGCCACCCGCGAGGAGTCCTGCTGGGACACGGTCGCCCACCTCGCCGAACGGGGCATCCTGGTCGCGCCGGGCGACTTCTACGGCCCGGCGGGCGAGAAGTTCGTCCGCGTGGCGATGACGGCGACGGACGAGCGGGTGGCGGCGGCGGTGGAGCGCCTGGCCCAGCCGTGACGACGCCGTGACGACGCCGCGGTGGCGGAAGCCGAAGGGGTCCAGGGAAGCTTCCCTGGACCCCTTCGGCGTACGGCGGCCGGTACTGACGGCTAGCCGAGCGGCAGGCCCTTCAGCGGCACCTGACCGGCCGGCAGGGTGTTGCCCTGGGAGACCGAGTCGGTCGGCAGGCTGCCGCCGGTGTCCGTGGCCGTCTTGGCGGTGTCACCGAGCAGGCCGCCCGCGGAGCCAGCCGCTTCCCCGGCCGTCTTCTGCGCGGCCGGCGTCGCGGTCTTGGCCACCTTGCCACCGGTCTTGCTCGCGGCGGGCACCGACTTCTGCACCGCCTTGCCACCGGTCTTGGCCGCGACCCCGGTGGCGTTCTGCGCCGCGTCGTCGACGGTGCTGGCGGCGTTCGCCCCGTCCAGGGCGGTCAGCCCGCCGAGGTTCGGGGTGGCCGGGAGTTCGGGTGCCGCGCTCGCGGAGCCGGTCGCACCGACCACGGAGGCCGCTCCCGCTGCGGTGAGCAGCGCGGCACGGGCGATCCGGCGGGTCAGGGGGAGGGACATAGTGCTCCTTTGACGGGAGAGAACATTGCACTGTCCGCCCGGGGTGATCCCCGCGGCCCCGTGGCTGCAGGGGAGTAGATGATCGTTCCGGGCTCGGACGCAGTGACTACCGCTCGAAGCCCGCGAAGGTTGCGGCGGGCCAACGTAAAGAGTTGGCAATGCGTCGCATTATCTGTTGTGGATAAAAACGGGCAAAGGGTGACCGGTCCGATAGGCTGCTGAATCCTTACGGCCCTTTGTTCTCAAGGGATTTCGGCGATACGGGGGTGGGCGGGCGAAAACCCGCGCACAGCGTCGACGTGACGCGCCGCGCATGCCCCGGACGGGTGAGGTCCGACCTCTACTGTCCAGTGACGATTCGGACTTCGACGACGGTCCCGTCCGCGGCCGGCCCGTCGTTCGTGTCCACGGCACGCCACTCGCCGACCCTGCCCCCGGCCGTCCACACCCGGCCCGCGTACGAGACCCGCTCGATGCGCAGCGCGGAGGAGTTGGCCACGGCCCAGTGCGCGAGCTCCCAGCCGCGCGGGCGGACGGCGGCCTCGGAGGCGTCCGGGTCGGCCGGCACGGGGATGGTGACCGTGTCGGTGGCGGCTGCGGTGACGCCGGGGGTGGGCGTGCCGGCGGACTGCTCGGAGCCGGACTCCTCGCCGCCGGACTGTCCGGCGGCGGACGCGCCCACCTCCGCCGAGGCCTCCTGGAGCACCTCCTGCCCGAAGTCCCGTACGAGCGCGGCCCGCACCGCGTCCGTACCGCCGCCCGTGGTCGTGTCCGGACGGCCCTCGCAGGTCAGCGTGGCCGCCGTACGGCCGGTCAGCGCGGCGGCGAGCAGTGCGGCGTCCGGTTCGTGTTTGGCGTACGCCTGCGGGTAGCCGCTGCGCTGCACGCGCTGTGCCGCGACGGTCAGCGGCAGCCGCTCGTAGCCGGGCACCTCGGCGAGGTGCTCGTAGAACTCGCCCGCCGCGTACGTCGGGTCCAGGATCTGCTGTTCCGTGCCCCAGCCCTGCGACGGCCGTTGCTGGAACAGGCCCAGTGAGTCCCGGTCGCCGTGTTCGATGTTGAGCAGGCCGGACTCCTGGAGCGCGGTCGCGAGCGCGATGGTCACGGCCCGCTCGGGCATCCCACGCGAGGTGCCGACCGCCGAGATCGTCGCCGCGTTGACGGCCTGCTCCGGCGTGAACTCGTACGACGCCCCGTCGTCCTCCCCCGACACCACCACGCACCGGGGCGCACCCGCGCCCCCGGTGACGTAATGCACCACGAGATAGCCCGCGAGCGCGAGCAGCACGGCGAAGGCCGCTCCACGGCGGAGGAGACGGCCACGGCGACGACGAGGAGAGGGGTACGGCTCTGGCACGGCCACAAGATACTGGAGAGTACGGCCGGTGGTTGATGGGGTTGTGGACAACGGGGGTGGACGGTGGTGTGGTTCCGGTCACGGCGGCCGCGCCGCCGGGCCGGTCCGGCGGGTGCGGGAGCGGCCCCGGTCCCGCGGCGCGTTAGGGTCGTGCGCATGGCCGACACCCCGCTTGACCTCACGCTGGACGCCGCGCGGCTGACCGCGCAGCTCGTCGACTTCCCCTCCGAGAGCGGCACCGAGAAGCCCCTCGCGGACGCGATCGAGTCCGCGCTGCGCGCCCTGCCGCACCTGACGGTCGACCGGTACGGCAACAACGTCGTCGCCCGTACGGACCTGGGCCGGCCGGAGCGCGTGATCCTCGCCGGGCACATCGACACGGTCCCGATCGCGGACAACGTGCCCTCCAGGCTCGACGAGGACGGCGTCCTGTGGGGCTGCGGAACGTGCGACATGAAGTCGGGCGTCGCGGTCCAGCTGCGCGTCGCGGCGACGGTCCCGGCACCCAACCGCGACCTCACCTTCGTCTTCTACGACAACGAGGAGGTCGCCGCCCACCTCAACGGCCTGAGGCTGATGGCCGAGGCCCACCCCGAGTGGCTGCGGGGCGACTTCGCGGTCCTCCTGGAGCCCTCCGACGGCCAGGTCGAGGGCGGCTGCCAGGGCACCCTGCGGGTCCTGCTCAGGACGAAGGGCGAGCGTGCCCACTCCGCCCGCAGCTGGATGGGCTCGAACGCGATCCACGCGGCGGCCCCGATCCTGGCCCGCCTCGCGGCGTACGAACCGCGCTACCCGGTGATCGACGGTCTGGAGTACCGCGAGGGCCTGAACGCGGTCGGTGTGTCGGGCGGAGTGGCCGGCAACGTCATCCCGGACGAATGCGTGGTGACCGTCAACTTCCGCTACGCGCCCGACCGTACGGAGGAGGAGGCGCTCGCCCACGTCCACGAGGTGTTCGCGGACTGCGAGGTGGAGGAGTTCGTGGTCGACGACCACAGCGGCGCGGCCCTGCCCGGCCTCTCCCACCCGGCGGCCGCCGCCTTCATCGAGGCCGTCGGGGGCACCCCGCAGCCCAAGTACGGCTGGACGGACGTCTCCCGCTTCAGCGCGCTCGGCATTCCGGCCGTCAACTACGGCCCCGGGAACCCGCACCTGGCCCACAAGCGTGATGAGCGGGTGGAGACGGCGAAGATTCTGGCGGGTGAGGAGCGGCTGCGGACGTGGCTGACGTCGTGAACCGGGTCGTGAACCGGGTCGTGAACCGGGGAGTGTCCCGTACGTGTCCCGGAGTGTCCCCGATGGCGGTTCATGGCGGACATGTCCGCGTCCCCCGTCCGTAACCCCCGTAGATCTACGCTGAGGTGAACGAACAGCACGGCGGAGGGAGCGGACATGGCCACGGGCAACCCCGAGGACGGCCGGAAGCCACCGGAGGAGCAGCGGCTCGGGCCGGTGCTGCGGCGGCGCGGTCAGGTGCAGGCCAGTACGACGGACCAGCGGCTGCTGGACGCGGGCGGTCCCTCCGACTGGGTCCACACGGACCCCTGGCGAGTCCTGCGCATCCAGTCGGAGTTCATCGAGGGCTTCGGCACGCTGGCCGAACTCCCGGCCGCGATCAGTGTGTTCGGCTCGGCCCGTACGCCGGTGGACTCGGCGGAGTACGACGTGGGCGTGCGCCTCGGCCGAGGCCTCGTGGAGGCCGGCTTCGCCGTGATCACCGGCGGTGGGCCCGGGGCCATGGAGGCCGCCAACAAGGGTGCCTGCGAGGCGGGCGGCACCTCCGTCGGCCTCGGCATCGAGCTGCCGTTCGAGCAGGGGCTCAACCCCTACGTCGACATCGGCCTCAACTTCCGCTACTTCTTCGTGCGCAAGATGATGTTCGTCAAGTACGCCCAGGGTTTCGTGGTCCTGCCCGGCGGCCTGGGCACGCTGGACGAACTCTTCGAGGCCCTCACCCTCGTCCAGACCCAGAAGGTCACCCGCTTCCCCATCGTCCTCTTCGGCTCCGGCTACTGGGGCGGCCTCGTCGACTGGCTCATGAACACCCTCGTGGCCCAGGGCAAGGCCTCCGAGAAGGATCTGCTCCTCTTCCACGTGACGGACGACGTGGACGAGGCGGTGGCGCTGGTGTCGAAGGAGGCGGGCCGGTAGAGAGGGGACAGGTGTCCGGCGGGGGCTACGCCAGCCCTCGCCGGGCCACCGTCGGCGGTCGATGGCCTGCGATGGCGGACACCATGTCGAGGACCTGGCGGGTCTCGGCGACCTCGTGGACGCGGTAGACCTGGGCGCCCAGCCAGGCCGAGACGGCGGTCGTCGCCAGTGTCCCCAGCACCCGTTCCTTGACGGGCTTGTCGAGGCTCTCACCCACGAAGTCCTTGTTGGACAACGACACCAGGACGGGCCACCCCGTGGCGACCATCTCGCCCAGCCGACGGGTCGCCTCCAGGCTGTGGCGGGTGTTCTTGCCGAAGTCGTGGCCGGGGTCGATCAGGACGGACTCACGGGGCACACCCAGCGACACCGCCCGCTCGGCCAGCCCCACCGTCACGCGCAGGATGTCGGCCATGACGTCGTCGTACGTGACGCGATGGGGACGGGTGCGGGGCTCGGAACCGCCCGCGTGGGTGCAGACCAGGCCGACCCCGTACCGGGCGGCGACCTCGGCGAGCCGTGGATCGACCCCGCCCCACGCGTCGTTGAGCAGATCCGCCCCCGCCTCGCACACGGCCTCGCCGACCTCGTGCCGCCAGGTGTCGACGCTGATGACGACGTCCGGGAAGCGCCGCCGTACCTCCGCGACGAAGTCCACCGTCCGCCGCGCCTCCTCCTCGGCGGTCACCTCTTCCCCCGGCCCTGCCTTGACCCCGCCGATGTCGATGATGGCGGCACCCTCGGCCACCGCCTGCTCCACGCGCGCGAGGGCGGGCTCGTCGCGGAAGGTGGCCCCCTGGTCGTAGAAGGAGTCGGGGGTCCGGTTCACGATCGCCATGATCACCGGCTCGTGCACGCCGAATTCCCGCCTGCCCAGCCTGAGCATCCCTACGACCTCTCCCAGTACCACGTCGTACTACATCCCGCTGCACAGCCCGCACAGCCCGCATGGCCGCCGAGCTG
Organism: Streptomyces sp. NPDC002845; assembly: GCF_053591955.1. Classification (NCBI taxonomy): domain Bacteria; kingdom Bacillati; phylum Actinomycetota; class Actinomycetes; order Kitasatosporales; family Streptomycetaceae; genus Streptomyces; species Streptomyces sp. NPDC002845. The sequence continues at coordinate 62,662 of NZ_JBSFUU010000015.1, forward strand.
CCTCTTAGCCGCCTGTGACCTTAACTGTCAGACTCGCATGGCACGATCGGACACTGACACATTCGACATCGACACGGCCGATACGTTCGATACGTTCGACGTCGGCACTTCCGCGCCGGTGCGCACAGCGCTTCGGCCACAAAGCATGGGGACCACCGCGATGTTCACGTTCTTGTTCCTGGTCGTCGCGCTCGCCGTCGTGGTCGCCGCGGTGACGCTCGCCGTGGTGGGCGGCGGCGAGCGCGGGCCGCTGCCCGAGGCCGCGCCGGAGCGGTTGCAGGACCCCCTGCCGCCGGACCGGCCGGTGAACCGTGCGGACGTCGAGAACCTCCGCTTCCCGGTGGGCCTGCGCGGCTACCGCATGGCGGACGTGGACGACGCCCTCGGCCGCCTCGGCGCCGAGATCGCCGAGCGGGACGCCCGCATCGCCGACCTGGAGGCCGCCCTGGCCGGCGCCCGCGCGTCGACGACCGGCACGGCCTCGCCGCACCAGCCGGAGGAGGGGGACCAGCGATGAGCGGCGCCGCCCTCGCCGGTCCCGACGGCGCCCTGCGCTGCCCCTGGGCCCTGTCCACCGAGGACTACGTGGCGTACCACGACGAGGAGTGGGGCCGCCCGGTCCACGGCGACGACGCCCTCTTCGAACGCCTCTCCCTGGAGGCCTTCCAGTCCGGCCTCTCCTGGATCACGATCCTGCGCCGCCGCACCGGCTTCCGTGCCGCCTTCGACGACTTCAGGATCGCCTCGGTCGCCGCCTTCACCGACGACGACCGCACCCGCCTCCTCGCCGACACCGGCATCATCCGCAACCGCGCCAAGGTCGACGCGACGCTCGCCAACGCGCGCGTACTCGTCGAATGGGCCCCGGGGGAGCTGGATCAGCTGATCTGGTCGTACGCCCCCGACACCGCCCACCGCCCGGTCCCGAAGACCCTCGGCGACGTCCCCGCCGTCACGGACGAGTCGACGGCGCTGTCGAAGGCCCTGAAGAAGCGGGGGCTGCGCTTCGTGGGGCCCACGACGGCGTACGCCCTGATGCAGGCGTGCGGACTGGTCGACGACCATCTGGCGGACTGCGCGGCCAGGCGGCAAGACCTTTAGGGCCAGTAGGGCCCCGGGCGGTTCACCGCCCCAGATACTTCGGCTTCTCCTTGTTCACGAACGCCTGCACCGCGATTCCGTGGTCCTCGGAGGAGCCCGCCCGGGTCTGGAGCTCGTCCTCCTTGTCCAAGGTCTCCTCCAGGGAGTGGGAGAGCCCGTACGCGAGGGACTCCTTCAGCGCCGCATACGCCAGGGTCGGCCCCTCGGCCAGCGCGCGGGCGACCTTCGCGGCCTCCTCGGCCAGCTCCGCCGCCGGGACGACACGGTTCGCGATCCCCAGGTCGTACGCCTCCTGCGCGCTGACGCTCCGCGGGAAGAGCAGCAGGTCGGCGGCCCGGCCGGGGCCGATCACGCGGGGGAGGGTCCAGGAGATGCCGGAGTCGGCCGTGAGCGCGACCCCGGCGAACGACGTGTTGAAGGCGGCCGTGTCCGCGACGATCCGGTAGTCGGCCGCGAGCGCGAAGCCGAAGCCGGCACCGGCCGCGACCCCGTTCACCCCGGCGACCACGGGCTTCGCCATCCCGGTCAGCGCCCGTACGACGGGGTTGTAGTGCTCCCGGACGGTGGTCATGGTCTGCCCGGTGCCCGCCTCCCGGTCGGCGGCCAGCAGCCCGATGTGCTCCTTCAGGTCCTGCCCCACGCAGAACGCCCGGTCCCCTGCCGCCGTCAGCAGCACCGCCCGTACGGCGTTGTCCGCGGCGGCGGACTCCACGGCCTCCCGGAGGGCGACCTTGGTCTCGACGTTCAGCGCGTTCATCGCCCCGGGGCGGTTCAGAGTGATCGTCGCGAGCCCGTCGCTCACCTCGTAGAGCACGGTGTCGGCCATGGCGGTTCCCCTCCGGTGTCACGGCTGAGGCGTACCGGTCAGTACGCCCTGCGTCACAGCACAGCATGGCGGAGATCACCGGCGGTGGCGCGGGCCGTACGTGTGACCTGCATCAAAGAATCTCGATCGGTGGAACGGCGATGGATGTCCGCGAGGTGGCGCAGTATCGCAGTCACATCGCCGAATTGAGTGGTTTTGCTCGCGCGCGTTGCCCAAGCGATGCCGACTGATGTTGGTCATCGGGTCCTGAGATGCGGGATAATGGCCTGGAAGCAATGTGTTCGATGCCGGTGTCGCGTGTCTGAGTGATGACCGCGTGCCCTCCCAGGGGCCGTCGGCTTGGCGATGAGCTGGTTTCAGGAAGGGGAACGAGCATGGCGGCCATGAAGCCGCGGACGGGTGACGGCCCGCTCGAGGTGACCAAGGAGGGGCGGGGCATCGTCATGCGCGTTCCGCTCGAAGGCGGCGGTCGGCTCGTCGTCGAGCTGACCCCGGACGAGGCCGACGCGCTCGGCGACGCCCTCAAGAAGGTCGTCGGCTGACGCGCGCAGCGACCACCCACACCCTTGCAGCTGCCCCGGCACCGCGTACGTACGGTGCCGGGGCAGCTGTTTTGCGGACTCACTGCAATTGGGTCGGCGCATGAGGACCACTGCACCACCGGGTCGACGAGAGAGGGCCACCACACCACCGGGTCGGCGAGAGAGAGCCACTACACCACCGGGTCGGCGAGAGAGCCGAAGGGGCGCGCCTGTGTCGAGAGGCCGAACGCGCGCAGGCCCGACGAAGGAGGGCTGAGCACGATCGGCCTCTCGACACAGGCTCAGGCGCCCCGGAGGCGAACCGAGCCCTAAAAAAAGGGGGGCCGCTCTTCAGCGCTTGACCGCGCAAAGTAGCCCGTCGCCCACCGGAAGCAGGGACGGCACCAGCTCCTGGCTCTCGCGCACCGCACGCAGCAGCTCGCGGATGCGTATGACCTCGGTGGGCTGAGGGCCCGAGTCGACGGTGCGGCCGTTGGCGAAGACGCCCTCGAAGACGACGAGGCCGCCGGGGCGGAGCAGGCGCAACGATTCAGCGAGGTAGTCGAGGCTCTCCAGACGGTCGCCGTCGCAGAAGACGAGGTCGTAGCCGGCATCGGCGAGGCGGGGCAGGACGTCGAGGGCGCGGCCCGGGATGAAGCGGGCCCGGTTGCTGGCGAAGCCGGAGGCGCGGAAGGCCTGCCGGGCGAACTGCTGGTGCTCCGGCTCCGGGTCGACGGTGGTGAGGACCCCGTCGGGGCGCATGCCGTGCAGCAGATGGATGCCGGAGACTCCGGTTCCGGTTCCGATCTCCGCGACGGCCTTCGCGCCCACGGAGGCGGCCAGCAACCGCAGCGCGGAGCCCGTGCCGGGCGACACCGAGCGCAGCCCTGCTTCGCGGGCCCGGTCGCGGGCCCAGCGCAGCGCTTCGTCCTCGGCGACATAGGCGTCGGCGAACGCCCAGCTCGTCTGCCGGTTGCCGGTAATGACCCTCTCCTGTCCCCGTGGTTGCCTGGGCGTGACTGTATCCGTTGCCGACGGGAACCCGCAGATGGGACCGGGCGTTTAGAGAGGTGTGGATCAGGACGGGGGCAACGGATGGATCACGGCGCCGATCAAGGGCTGACGCAGCCGCCTGAGCAGTGTCAGCGCATGTCAAATTCTCGTAAAACCGCTTATCCGGAGCTAACGGGCGAGGTGGCTATGGTAGGGGCTCCACTGGACACCACCAGAGCCGATAGGGGAGGTGCGGCTGCGCCTGGGGATCGGGGAGGAGTGCTGCGGCGCTTTCTCGGATCGGCGGGCAGGCCGAAATCCGTGACTGACACCGCTGACCACATCCACGCCGCTGAGACCGCTCAGACAGCGACCTTCTCCACTGACGCGGACTCGCAGGCCTGGACTCCGCCCACCTGGGAGGAGATCGTCAGCACGCACAGCGGCCGGGTCTACCGGCTGGCGTACCGCCTGACCGGGAACCAGCACGACGCCGAGGACCTCACGCAGGAGGTCTTCGTCCGCGTCTTCCGCTCCCTGTCGACGTACACGCCCGGCACCTTCGAGGGCTGGCTGCACCGCATCACCACCAACCTCTTCCTGGACATGGTCCGCCGCAAGCAGCGCATCCGCTTCGACGCCCTCGGCGACGACGCGGCCGAGCGCCTGCCCAGCCGCGAGCCCTCCCCTCAGCAGGTCTTCAACGACGCGCACTTCGACGCGGACGTCCAGCAGGCCCTCGACACCCTCGCCCCCGAGTTCCGTGCCGCCGTGGTGCTGTGTGACATCGAGGGACTGTCGTACGAGGAGATCGCCGCGACCCTGGGCGTCAAGCTCGGCACGGTCCGTTCCCGGATCCACCGTGGCCGCTCCCAGCTCCGCAAGGCCCTCGCCCACCGGTCGCCGGAGGCCCGTGCCGAGCGCCGAGGGTTCGCGGTGCCCCGCGTGCCCGCACTGGGAGGAGGGGGCGCGACCGCGTGAGTGAATCACGGCCCAATCCCGCCGAGCGGCGCGTTGCCGAACAGCACCTCGGGGACCGACTTTCCGCCCTGGTGGACGGAGAGCTCGGTCATGAGACGCGCGAGCGCGTCCTGGCCCACCTCGCCACCTGTGCGAAGTGCAAGGCCGAGGTCGACGCCCAGCGGCAGTTGAAGAGCGTATTCGCGGAGGCGGCACCGCCGCCGCCCTCCGAGAGTTTCCTGGCCCGTCTCCAGATGCTCCCCGGCGGGGGTGACTCCGACGCCGGTGGCTCGCCCCTGGGCGGGGGAGGCTTCGCCGGCGGACTTCCGGGTACGGGCGGGGGGCTACCGGGTCCGGACAGGGAACTTCCCGGCACAGCCGGAGGATCACGGTTCTTCGGAGGCTCCGGGGCCTTCGGACCGAGAGCAAGGCCCTTCGGATACGTACCGTCGGGACCGCACGCCGACGTTCTGTCTCCGTCGGAGGACCGCACGCTGTCCGGGGGCAGTGGCCTGCCGGGTGGACGCGGACTGTTCGGGGAGAGAGGGTTCGCGTCGGGTGAGCGGGGTTTTCTGGGCGGACGGGGGTTTCTCGGGGGCCGTGGGCTGACCGGCGACGGCCCTGAGGCGACCGGAGAGCATGAGTTCCACGAGCCCACGGCTACAGCCACGGGTTCGGCTTCGGGCTCGGCTTCGGGTTCGGGTGAGCGCGGGCTCGTCGGGGGTGCCGGTCACGCGGCGGCGCGTGGCTTCCGGATCCATGACGTCAGCCGTCACGAGGCCGAGCGTTCGGCCTCGCGGGGGCTGCGGTTCGCCTTCGTGGCGGCCGGGGCGGTGTCGCTGGCCGCGATCGCGCTCGGCGGGATGTCGACCGGAGTGCCGGGTGACACCACGGACGCTCGGGGCGGTTCGGGTTCCGGGAGCAATGTGACCCCGGTGAGGACAACGGGTGCGGGCGCCTCGACGGGGCCCGAGTCGCAGCGCCGCCGGGGAGCGGTGGGACCGCTGCTCGGACAGGGGCGGTCGACGACGGCCGACGGCCCCATGGCGTCGGCCGAGGTCTCCGCACCCCTGCTGCCCGGAGTCCCCGCTCCGGCCGGCCAGGGCCGCGCGGCCACGCACCCTCACCCGCTGACCGCGCCCGTGATGGCCGGTGCCGCCGCGATGTCTCCGCTCATACGCCCGCTTGAGGCGGCCCCGCCCGTCGAGCTGGCCTCCTGGCCGACGACACCGGCGCTCCTGGCTCCGGACCTGCTGCCGGCCCTTCCCGCCGCCACCACGTCCCCGTCTCCCACCTCCCGTACCGTGCCCTGAACCCCGTCCGACCCCCGTCCTCTGCGCGGCGGCCCGTGAACCTGGTTGAATCCATGGTGGGCCGCGTCCGCCGGGGGGACCCTGGATGCGGAGTCGACAAATCTGCGGTGACCGCCGGCGAGTCCTGCGCGGGCCAGGTGTGGGGAGAACATGAACGAGGGGAAGGCCACGAAGGCGAAGTGGTGGAGCCGGCCCCGAGCGCAGGGCGCGGGGGCCGACGCCGTGGGAGCCGATACGACGCCGGATCACATGCCGGGCGCGGGCGGGACCGCGGGTGCCGCCGGGGGGAGCCCAACCGAGGGGGACAGCGTGTCCACGGCCACTGCTGCGTCTGGGGATGGTCCGGGCGGCGGTGACGGCGTGCCCACGGCCTCTGCTGTGGCTGGGGTTGGCGTGGGCGGTGGTGATGACGTGCGCAGGGCCTCTGCTGCGGCCGGGGTTGATCCGGGCGGCGGTGACGGCGTGCCCACGGCCACCGCTGCGGCCGGGGCCGGTCCGGGCGGCGGTGACTTCGAGCTGGGCAGCCCCGGGGCAGGGCCCGGCCGCGCAGGCGACGACCACGGCGACTTCGAGCTGGAGCGACCTGTCGGTGCCGCCGCGTCGGGCGCCGACGGGGACTTCGAGCTGGAGCGGCCTGCCGTTGCGTTCGCGCAGGGCGAGACCCATACGGAGGCCGACGCCAACGGTGACTTCCACCTCGGCGGTCCCGCCGTCGGCACGGCGGCCAGGGCCGCTGATGGGCCCGCGGTCGGCCTCGCGGCTGAACATGAGGGTGGACCTTCGGCCGAGCGTGAGGGCGGACCTTCGGCCGAGCGCGATCTGTCCGCCGACGTCACCGGGGCTGTGCCTGTCGATGTTCCCGGAGCTGTCCCTGCCGCCGAGCACGGAAACGCGCCCGCCGACGCACCCGGAAGCGAGCCTGCCCGTGTGCGCGGAGACGGGCCCGGCGGTGCGGGCAGCACCACGCCCGCCGCCGCTCCCACGGACCCGCCCGCAGAGCGTCCCGCCCCCCTCCATGCCCCGGACCCCTACAGCACCCCGCCCTACGGCGAGCCCGGCCCCTGGGCGCCCGCGCCGCCGGTTCAGCACCCGGCGACACCGACACCGACAACTCCGGCGCACGGTACGGCGGTTCCGGCGGTGCCCCAGGGCCATGACGGGGCCGCTCCCCCGGAGGCGACGGCGCCGCACGGGACGGCCGCCCCGGCCATGAACCAGCAGCCGTACGCCGCCCCGGGCAACACCATGCCCACCCCAGGCGCCCCCTACCCGCAACCAGCCCCGGCCCAGCACCAGCCTCAGGGCCTTCCCCAGCCTCAGGGCCTTCCCCAGCCTCAGGGCCTTCCCCAGAACCCGCCCCGAGACCCCTGGCAGAACTACGACCCATGGGCCACCGCCCCCCTCCAGCAGAACGGCGCCGCAGTACTCAGCACGGACCAGCGCCGTAAGCGGGGCAGGAAGACGCTCGTCCTGGGCGCCGTGCTGCTGGCGCTGGTCTCCGGAGGCGTCGGCGGAGCCGTGGGCGCGTACCTGGAGCGGAACGGCGGGGTCGGGACCATCGAGCTGCCGCAGGCGCAGAGCGGGGCCAAGGGACGGGCCCCCGACAGCGTCGCCGGGATCGCCGCCAGCGCACTGCCCAGCGTCGTCACGCTGCATGTGAGCGGGGCGGAAGCCCAGGGCACCGGCACCGGCTTCGTGCTCGACGGCCGGGGCCACATCCTGACGAACAACCACGTCGTCGAGCCCGCCGGCGAGGACGGCCAGATATCGGTGACGTTCAGCGGCGGGGAGACCGCCAAGGCCGAGGTCATCGGGCGGGACAGCGGCTACGACCTCGCCGTGGTCAAGGTCAGTGGCGTGCGCGGACTCAAGCCACTCCCGCTCGGCAACTCCGACGACGTCCAGGTCGGCGACCCGGTCGTCGCGATCGGCGCGCCCTTCGACCTCGCCAACACCGTCACCGCCGGCATCATCAGCGCCAAGGAGCGGCCCATCACGGCAGGCGGCGAGAACGGCGACCGGAGCGACATCTCGTACGTCGACGCGCTGCAGACCGATGCGCCCATCAACCCCGGCAACTCCGGCGGCCCCCTCGTCGACGCCAACGCCCGCGTCATCGGCATCAACAGCGCCATCCGGTCAGCAGGCAGCGGCTCGGACCTGGACGGCGGACAGGCCGGTTCCATAGGGCTCGGCTTCGCCATCCCCATCAACCAGGGCAAGCGCGTCGCCGAAGAGCTGATCAACACCGGGAAGGCGACCCACCCGGTCATCGGCGTCACCCTCGACATGGCCTACTCGGGCGACGGCGCCCGCGTCGGCACCGAGGGCAACGACGGCGGACCCGCGGTCAACGAGGGCGGCCCCAGCGACCGGGCAGGCATCCGGGAGGGCGACGTCATCACCGAGGTCAACGGCCAGCGCATCCACTCCGGGGAGGAACTCATCGTCAAGATCCGTGCCCACCGCCCCGGCGACCGGCTGGAGCTCACCCTCCAGCGCGACGGCGGCGAGCAGACGGTCACCCTGACCCTCGGCTCGTCGGACGGTGACTGACAGAAAGTTCACAGGACAGACCTCCGCACCCCTCCGGCCAGGCACGCACGGCAAAGACCGGCCGTACACATGGACTACGGGGCCGCGAGACAGTACCGGACAGACAGCTACGCCGGGTACCGTGGACCCGGCCCGGACCACGGAAGACCTGCCGAGGGCCGAGGACTGAGGACATCGCAAGGAGCATCAGGTGTTCAATGACATAGGACCGCTTGAGCTGGCGACGCTCATCGTCCTCGCTGTGCTTATTTTCGGCCCGGACAAGCTCCCCAAAGTGATCCAGGACGTCACGCGCACCATCCGCAGGATCCGCGATTTCTCGGAGAGCGCCAAGCAGGACATCCGGCAGGAACTGGGCCCGGAGTTCAAGGACTTCGAGTTCGAGGACCTCAACCCCAAGACGTTCATCCGCAAGCAGCTGGACAACGACGAACTGGGGCTCAAGGAGATCCGCAACGGCTTCGACCTGAAGAAGGAGATGGCCGAGGTCACGGACGCGGTCAACAGCCGCGAGACCGAGTCCTCGTCGTCCTCGTCGTCGGCGGCGGCCTTGGCGTCCTCGTCCGGTTCCTCCTCTTCGGGATCGTCCGCCGCCGGCGGCACGGTGGACATGACCAAGAAGCGGCTCGACACCGACGACCGCCCGCCCTTCGACGCGGACGCCACCTGAGCCGTACGCCGGTGCAGGGCGCGCGCCTTCGGGGGTGTGCACCGCTGTGCTTCAGCGCGTCGCACGTGACGCGAGTCATACCCGTACGACCCGTACATGCCTCCGTACGGCCTGAACCCTCCCATGCGCCGTCCCACGCGCCGGGCGCTTTCCCTGATGCTCGGAGCGCTGTGGCTATGCTGCCCAGTTGTTGTGCGGACCGCTTGCAGAGTGAGCGAGGACGCCCGAGGGGGGCGGGCCGCTCCGGTCCGACGAGAGCGAGGAGGCGTCCGGGCAGATGGAGACGACGAGTCGGGTAGGCGCGCAGGCGCCGGCCGCGGAGGGCGGACAGCAGGTCCCCTCCGCCCGGCGTACGGTCGACGGTTACCTGCTGGCGCCCTTCCCGTGGTACGGCCTTGACGAGGCGTTCACGGGCCCGCGCTGGCTGATGCAGGTCGGTACCGCGGCCGACGGTGCCGTGGAGCACGGATCGATCGGACACGGTGACGAGCCGTCCGTACGGAACGAAGGGACCGGTGGGCCCGAGGCCAGGGAGCGCTTCGCGATCGTGGTGACCGTCGCGGCCAACCCCGTGCGGCGCAGCGCGGACGGCACGGGGGTCCTGGAGGCCACCTCGGTGTCCTCCGCGGCCTGGCTCGCGGGTGTGGGGCTGCTGTCCTTCACCTGGCCCGGCCAGATGGACCACACCCTGCGGGACGACTGGCTGGACCAGCAGACCGAGACGGCGTGGGCCCTTGCGGACGACCTGGCCGGTCCCGCCTGGTCCACCCTCTCCCTCCCCGTGGACGGCGTCCCCACGCCCTTCCACTACCGCGAGTCCGAGTTCGGCTGGGTCCTCGCGGGGTCGACGCAGGAAGGGGTGCACGTGGGGGCGTACGGCAGAGGCATGAGCGCGTACGGTCTGGGCTTCGCCATGATCAAGGACATCGGGGCGTACGCCTAGTCGGGCAGCGCGGTAGCCGGGCAATCAGCGTTAGCCAGGCAATCAGGGGTACGACGATGGGGGCGCCGTCTCGGCAGACGGCGCCCCCATCGTCGTAAGAACTCTCAGAACTCCAAGGACACTCAGAACCCTCAGAACTTGTTCCTCGGCGTGATCCCCAGCGACATGCCCGACAGGCCCCGCTGCCGTCCTCCCAGCTTCCCGGCGATCGCCCGGAGGGCGGAGCCCGCGGCGGAGTCCGGGTCGGTCAGGACGACCGGCTTGCCCTCGTCGCTGCCCTCGCGGAGGCGGACGTCGATCGGGATACTGCCGAGGACCGGGACCGTCGTGCCCGTCGTCCTGGTGAGGCCGTCGGCGACCGACTGGCCGCCGCCCGTGCCGAAGACGTCGACCATCTCGCCGCAGTGGGGGCAGGGGAGGCCGGACATGTTCTCGACCACACCGACGATCTTCTGGTGGGTCTGAACCGCGATGGAACCCGCCCGCTCGGCGACCTCGGCCGCGGCCTGCTGGGGGGTCGTGACGACGAGGATCTCGGCGTTCGGGACCAGCTGGGCGACGGAGATCGCGATGTCGCCGGTGCCGGGCGGCAGGTCCAGCAGGAGCACGTCCAGGTCGCCCCAGAAGACGTCCGCCAGGAACTGCTGGAGGGCGCGGTGGAGCATCGGGCCGCGCCAGACGACCGGGGTGTTGCCGGGCGTGAACATGCCGATGGAGATGACCTTCACGCCGTTCGCGGACGGCGGCATGATCATGTTCTCGACCTGGGTGGGGAGGCCCTCGGCGCCCAGCATGCGCGGCACGGAGTGGCCGTAGATGTCCGCGTCCACGACGCCGACCTTCAGGCCGTCCGCCGCCATCGCCGCCGCCAGGTTGACGGTCACCGAGGACTTGCCGACGCCGCCCTTGCCGGAGGCCACCGCGTACACGCGCGTGAGCGAACCCGGCTTGGCGAACGGAACCTCCCGCTCCGCCTGGCCGCCGCGCAGCGCGGACGCCAGCTCGCGGCGCTGCTCGTCGCTCATGACGTCGAGCTCGACGTCGACGCGCGTGACGCCCTCGACGCCCGAGACCGCCTCCGTCACGCGCTGTGTGATCGTGTCACGCATCGGGCAGCCGGAAACCGTCAGGTACACGGCGACCGCGACCGCTCCGTCCGCACCGATCTCCACTGATTTGACCATCCCCAGTTCGGTGATGGGTCGCTGGATCTCGGGGTCGTTCACCGTCGCCAGTGCTTCACGCACCGCGTCTTCCGTAGCCATGGGAACGATGGTACGGCGACGGGCAGGGGCCCCGGTAAGTCCCGTCACCGGTCGTCTTTGTCACGCGCGTGAGGGCGCTCCGCCGGGAATACGGCGCGAGGGTGGCCGTCCTGCTCCGCCAGCTCCCTGACCAGGTCCTGGAGTTCGGAGCGGATCCAGTCCCGGGTCGCCACCTCGCCGAGCCCGATCCGCAGGGCGGCGATCTCCCGGGTCAGATACTCCGTGTCCGCGATCGACCGCTCGTTCTGCTTGCGGTCCTGTTCGAGATTGATCCGGTCGCGGTCGTCCTGCCGGTTCTGCGCGAGGAGGATCAGCGGGGCCGCGTACGAGGCCTGGAGCGACAGCATCAGGGTCAGGAAGATGAACGGGAACTGGTCGAAGCGCAGCTCGCGGGGCGCGGCGATGTTCCACAGCAGCCAGACGACGATGACGACCGTCATCCAGACGATGAACCGCCCGGTGCCGATGAAGCGGGCGATCCGCTCCGACATCCGGCCGAAGGCCTCCGGGTCCCACTCGGGCAGGAACCTGCGGCGGGGCGGCAGCGGCTGGTCGAGGCGGGTGCGGGGCCGGCTGGTGGCCGTGGCCCCCGCGGGCATGCGGTCCCGTTCGCGTTCCCGGAGGATCTCGCGCTCAGGAGCCACGGCTCACCTCCTCGCCCTCGTCCAGGTGGAACTCCGTCTCCCGCCAGTCCTCGGGCAGCATGTGGTCCAGTACGTCGTCCACGGTCACTACGCCCAGCAGCGAGCCGCTCTCGTCGACGACGGGCGCCGCGACCATGTCGTACGCAGCGAAGAACCCGGCGACGACGGGCAGCGCCGCCTCCGGGGCGAGCGGCTGGAGGTCGTCGTCGAGGATCGAGCTGACCAGGCTGTACGGCGGGTCGCGCAGCAGCCGCTGGAAGTGGACCGTGCCGAGGTACTTGCCGGTCGGGGTCTCGTCCGGCGGCCGGCACACATACACCTGGGCGGCGAGCGCGGGGGAGAGGTCGGGTTCGCGGACCCGGGCGAGCGCGTCGGCCACGGTCGCGTCCGGACGCAGCACGATCGGCTCGGTGGTCATCAGCCCGCCGGCGGTCTTCTCCTCGTACGCCATGAGCCGCCGTACGTCGGCCGCCTCGTCCGGCTGCATCAGCGTCAGCAGCCGCTCCTTGTCGTCCTCGGGCAGCTCGGCGAGCAGGTCGGCCGCGTCGTCGGGGTCCATGGCCTCCAGGACGTCGGCCGCGCGCTCCTCCTTGAGCTTGCCGAGGATCTCGATCTGGTCGTCCTCGGGGAGCTCCTCCAGGACGTCGGCGAGGCGGTCGTCGTCGAGGGCGGCGGCGACCTCGGCGCGGCGCTTGGCGGACAGGTGGTGCAGCACGTTGGCGAGGTCGGCGGGGCGGAGCTGCTCGAAGGTGGCCAGCAGGCTCTCGGCGCCCTGCCCGTGCTCCTCCAGCGAGAACCCGGTCACGGCCGACCACTCGACGGTCAGGGTCTCCCCTTTGCTGCGCCGGAAGGTCCCGCCCACCCGTCTCCCGCCACCACCCTTCCAAGGAAGGGCTACGCGCCTTTCTGATTCCTTCCGTACGAACACCCGGTCGATCTCCCAGTCACGGCGGGCCGGGAGGTGCTGCACCGAGACGTCCAGCACCGTCACCTCCTCGCCGGTCTCGACGAGCGTGACGCGCCGGTCGAGCAGCTCACCGAGGACGAGCCGCTCGGTGGGCCGCTGTTCGAAGCGGCGGACGTTCAGCACGCCCGTGGTGATGACCTGGCCGGACTCGATGCCGGTGACGCGGGTCATGGGCAGGAAGATCCGGCGCCGGGTGGACAGCTCGACGACGAGGCCCAGCAGACGGGGCGGCTTGCGGCCCACGCGGAGCATGGCGACGAGGTCACGGACGCGGCCGACCTGGTCGCCGTTGGGGTCGAAGACGGCGATGCCGGCCAGGTGCGAGACGAAGATCCGGGGCACGCCTGCCGCCATGAGCCGCCCCTTTCCGTTCGTGCGAGCCGCGTTCGAGTCGGGGTGAGTGGGGGTGAGTCGTACGCGTGGTCGTATTCGTACCAGTCGTACGAGGGCGTACGGGACTGTCCTTAGAGGTGGGCTTCAGGCTAGCCCGTACCGATCGGATATGCCCTGGTGAGCGGTGCGGACGGACTGCCTCCGAGGGGTGCCCGCGGCCCCGGTACGCTGCCTTTGCTCGTTGGACCGCCGCATGAGAGGTGCCCCACCTGTGACTGTCATTGCCCGTTCCCGAAGGGCCGCGATGGCGAGCGCGTTCTGCACTCTGGTCGCCACCGGAGCGGGGCTCACGGGGTGCAGTCAGGACCCCGACGCGGGCACGAACGGGGTCGGCAAGCTCCCGGTGGCGAAGATCCAGAGCAGGACCAAGGCGGCGGCTGCCGCGGCGGACACCGTACGGCTGTCCGGGGCCGTGGTGAGCAACGGCCGCACGTACAAGCTGGACATGCGGCTCGCCGAGGACGGCGGCACGGGTTCGGTGACCTCGCAGGGGGCCACCTTCCGGCTGCTGCGGGTCGGCGACCACCTCTTCCTCAAGGCCGACGCCGAGTTCTGGGGCCACGAGGACGACCACGACGACAAGAAGGACGGGAAGAAGACCGAGGCGGCCGCCGCCGACAAGCTCGACGGCATGTACGTGAAGGTCCCGATCGGTGACCCTGCCTACAAGCGCTTCAGCGGCTTCACCGACAAGGACGTCCTCCTCGACGGCCTCCTGACCCTCCATGGCGAACTCTCCACCGACGGCCACCACGAACAGTCCGGCGTCCGCACCATCCGCATCACCGGCGACAACGGCTCCGGAGGCACTCTCGACGTCTCCCTGGAGGGCACCCCGTACCCCGTCCGCCTCGTCCGCGCCGGTGACGCGGGCACCATCAGCCTGTCCGACTGGGGCAAGAGGTTCACGCTGGAGGAACCGGCGGAGAAGGAGGTCGTGGATTACGGGAAGCAGTTGCCAGCGTCGTAGGAGGGGTGAGGGCAGCCCCGTAAGGGGCGCGGGGCTGTGACATATGCGGCTCCGCCGCGTGGGCGCGACCAGCCACAACGTATCCGCAGCCGCCTGCGACGCTGAGAGCCTGTGTCATATCCCCGGCCGGGCGCCCGCCGTCTGGCACGCACTCCCCCACTGCCTTAAGGACGTGGGGGGACCCCCAGCCGCGTTGCCGGAAGGTCCTCGTAGCGGAGCTACTAGGACCTTCCGGCGCCTTGCGATCGCACGCTCCCCCACTCTCGGCTGCGCTCGAGCGGGGGGACCCCCATGACGGCGTGCGCTGATCCGGCCGGGGATATGACACAGGCTCTGACGCTCAACGGCGCTTCCGCTTCTTCTTCAAGAGCAGCTTGGGCAGGGCCGCCGGAACAGCCCGCCGAGTAGTAGCCGGAGTGGGCAACGGTGCCGCGGCCAGCGAACCCTCCGGCAGCTCCTCCGTCGTGCCCGTGGGCTCAAGCCGCAGCACCCGGCACTCCCGAGCCCACCGTCCGGGCATCCGCTCCCCGTCGGGGGCGTTCAGCCGCTTGCCCTTGAGCTCCGCGACAGCCGCCTCCCACTCGGGCGACCCGGAAGCCAGCTCCACCACCTTGGCGGCCCACGACACCAACCGCCCGCCCTTGTCCTTGCTGCGCACGGTGACAACCGCACCGGCACCGTCGACAAGCCCCGGCAGCGGCTGCTCACCGGGCCCGTCGCCGACCAGGCAGGCCGCCCCCTCGTGCCAGACATGCCACAGGGCACGGGTCGGCGTCTCCTGACCGGAGGAACCGGAGGCGGCGCTCCGTACCCAGATGAGTCCGGACTTCTTCGTGGCCTCCTCGACGAGGGCCTGGTCCATCAATTGGTGCGCCGCGGAGCGGCTCGTTGAGGGGTGGCGGTCGGGCGAGGGGCTGGCCGGGTCGGCGGTCATGGCAGCAAGCGTAACGATCCCCGCCCCCGGGCAGACGTGCCCCGTTCAAAGCGATCCGTTCAAAGCCCCGCTTGAAGCCAACTGCTCAAAGCCACCCGTTCCGCTTGAGCGTCCGGTGGATGCCGAGGCAGATCGCCACCGTGACGCCGAGCACCAGCGGGTAGCCGAACTTCCACTGGAGCTCCGGCATGTACTTGAAGTTCATGCCGTACACACCGCACACCATCGTCGGTACGGCGACGATCGCGGCCCAGGACGTGATCTTCCGCATGTCCTCGTTCTGCGCGACGGACGCCTGCGCCAGGTTGGCCTGGAGGATCGAGTTGAGGAGTTCGTCGAAGCCCAGGACCTGTTCCTGGACCCGGGCCAGGTGGTCGGCCACGTCACGGAAGTACTTCTGGATGTCCGGGTCGACCAGCCGCATCGGCCGCTCGCTCAGCAACTGCAGCGGACGGACGAGCGGCGAGACGGCGCGCTTGAACTCCAGGACCTCGCGCTTGAGCTGGTAGATACGGCCCGCGTCCGTACCCCGGGGCGTGCCCTTCCGCCCCGGCGAGAATACCTCGGTCTCCACCTCGTCGATGTCGTCCTGTACGGCGTCCGCGACGGCGATGTATCCGTCGACGACGTGGTCGGCGATGGCGTGCAGCACGGCCGAGGGGCCCTTGGCGAGCAGCTCCGGGTCGTCCTGCAGCCGGTGCCGCAGCCCGCGCAGCGAGCCCTGACCGCCGTGCCGCACAGTGATGAAGAAGTCCCGTCCGGTGAAGCACATGACCTCACCGCTCTCCACCACCTCACTGGTGGAGGTCAGTTCGTCGTGTTCGACGTAGTGGATGGTCTTGAAGACCGTGAACAGGGTGCCGTCGTACCGCTCCAGCTTCGGCCGCTGGTGCGCGTGCACGGCGTCCTCCACGGCCAGCGGGTGCAGCCCGAACTCGGCCGCGATACCCGCGAATTCGGCCTCGGACGGCTCGTGCAGCCCGATCCACACGAATCCGCCGTCCCGGCGCACCTGGTCGATCGCCTCGCTCGGCGTCAGGTTCCGCTCGCTGGCGACGCGCGCGCCGTCGCGGTAGACGGCGCAGTCCACGACGGCCGAAGTCGTCCCGGCCGTCAGGGAGTTGTCGTACACGGCGTCGTACGTGCCGCGGCCCTTGCGCAGCGAGACACGCAGCGAGGGACGGGCGGGACGGACCGCGGCACGCAGGTCACGGATCATCGACATGGCTGGCTCCTTCGCAACGAAAGGCCGCCGGGCGACGGTTGAAACTACCCGGAATGGGGACGTCCTGAGCATGGGGTCTCCCCACCCTCCTTAAAAGCAGGGGAAGGATGTTTGGCACGTCCACAAAGCGGGGAGCACCGCACCGTCGCGGTGGCAGCTTCGCTTGATTCAGATCAAAACTCAGATCAAGGCGGATCAGGCGGAACGAAGTGCTCTTCCGGCTCTTCCGTTGTGCACCGTGCGACAGACGACGTGACGCGAGTGCGGGAAGGCGGCAGCCGACGGAACGACGGCCACAGTGCTGACAGCTGGAGTGTTCAGAGGCCGGAAGAGCGGGTAGTACTGCACGGTCGACTTCGATCCATCGCAGTCCCACCTCCTCCGGCCGGTCCCCCGTGAGGGACGATCCATTCCCCAGGGTCCCTGTACGGGATCCCCTGCAGGGGAGTCTCATGCGTTGCCAGGGCTTGAGAGCAACGCTTCTGCGTGCTGCCCTGACCGGCGGCCAAGACTATCAGCCGACTGAAGTGTCAAGGCGCCGCTTTGCCCTTTGCTGACGAGTTCTATGCTCGGCCCATGGCTGATGTTCTTCCCTTGGTGGAGGCCCGTTTGCGCAGCGCGCTGGGCGAACCGGACGCGCGCGCCGCGGTCACTTTCCTCGGCACGGACCGCATCGAGGTGCTCCGTTTCACCGAGGGCGAGGCCTCCGGAGGGATCGTCCGCTACGCCACCCTCGGCATGTCCGCCCAGCCCATGGCCGACCCCACCGCGGTGCTCGCCGACCCCGTGAAGGGCCCGCGCGCCGAGCTCGTCCTGTCGGTACGGCGTGGGGCCGCCGACACCGACAAGGTGCTCCGCCCGCTCGCCGTGCTCGCCGCGTCCCCGCAGGTCGAGGGCGTGATCGTGGCCCCCGGCGCCTCCCTCGACGTGGGCGAGCCGCTGTGGCCGGGCGCCCCCTTCACCTCCGTACTCGTCGCCGAGTCCGGCGGCCTGGTGGAGGACCTGGAGCTCGACGCGCCCGCCGACCCCGTACGGTTCCTGCCCGTCCTCCCGATGACGCCGAACGAGGCCGCCTGGAAGCGCGTGCACGGCGCCCAGGCCCTCCAGGAGCGCTGGCTCACGAACGGAACGGACCTGCGCGACCCGTCCCGCGCGTCCGTCTCGCTGGAGTGAGTCCTTCCAGGGTGAGCAAGCTCACCAACCCCTGACCGGAAAGGGTTAGTTGGCCAAGGCGGCGAGGGCAGCCTCCATGGTCCAACCGAGAAGACACCTAAGTTCAATCGCCTAATTAATGCAATATGCATCTAATGTCACCGCGTGACCGAGCCCCTCCGGACGGGTGATCGTCCTTGACGCGAGGAAGGACGGGGAGGACCGTTGGGCCCTATGAGGGGCGAACCCAGTTGCCCGAAGTGTGGTGGCCGGGTCAGGGCTCCCGGCCTCTTTGCCGACTCCTGGCAGTGCGATGTGCACGGCACCGTGTATCCGCTGCAGCCCGTGATCCCGCCCAGCGTCGAGGCCCTCAGCGTGGTGGTCCACCGTGCCCAGGTCCCGGTGTGGATGCCGTGGCCGCTGCCCGTCGGCTGGCTGTTCACCGGTGCGGCCTTCGCGGGCGACGACCGCAGCGGCGGCCGTGCGACCGCCGTGGCGTGCTCCGGTCCGGGGCCGCTCGGCGGGGTGGGCGAGCTGGTGCTCATCGCCGAGGAACTCGGCGTCGGTCTCGGAGCGCGGTACGCGGGCATCGACGGGCCCGATCCGGGGCCGTACCTGAGCGTCGAGAAGCCGCCGCAGGCCAAGGTCCTGGCCGCCGGCCGGCCCACTCCGCTCTGGCATGTCGCCGGGGCCCCGATCGACCGCGCCGTCTTCGCCGGTGAGGCACGAGGGCTGTGGCTCTGGGCGATCGTCTGGCCCGAGCAGTCGGGATTGCTGATGTACGACGAGCTGGTGCTGACGGATCTGCGGGAGGCGGGGGCCGAGATGGACCTGTTGCCTTGCGGGGCGCTGTCGCCGCGGATCCTGGAGCCGTAGCGCTCCGCTGGGGCGGGTGGTTCGAGGTGGAGGCCGGCTGGGACCGGTGGGCCGGCGCGGGCTGTGCGTGGCTGCGCGCGTTGTGTATGGCTGGTCGCGCCCACTCGGCGGAGCCGCACACGTCAGCCCCCCGTGACAGGGGAGCTCTGGGCGGCCGTTATCCTTAAGCGTCCCTCAGTCCCCGTCACCGCCTGGAGTCCGTGTCGTGCGAATCGATCTGCACTGCCACTCCACGGCTTCGGACGGTACGGACACCCCGGCCGAGCTGGTGCGGAACGCTGCCGCCGCCGGGCTGGACGTCGTCGCGCTGACGGACCATGACACGACGCGCGGGTACACCGAGGCGATCGCCGCGGTGCCGGAGGGGCTGACGCTGGTCACCGGCGCCGAGCTCTCCTGCCGTATCGACGGGGTCAGCATGCACATGCTGGCGTACCTGTTCGACCCCGAGGAGCCCGATCTGCTCGCCGAGCGCGAGCTGGTGCGGGACGACCGCGTGCCGCGGGCGCGGGGCATGATCGCCAAGCTGAACGAGCTGGGCGTGCCCGTGACGTGGGAGCAGGTCAAGCGGATCGCCGGTGACGGTTCGGTCGGGCGGCCCCACGTGGCCACCGCCCTCGTCGAACTCGGTGTCGTACCGACCGTCGGCGACGCCTTCACCCAGGACTGGCTGGCCGACGGCGGCCGGGCCTTTGTCGACAAGCACGAGACCGACCCCTTCGAGGCACTCCGGCTGATCAAGGGCGCGGGCGGGGTCGCCGTCTTCGCGCACCCGGGCGCGTCGAAGCGGGGCAAGACGGTGCCGGAGTCCGCGATCGCCGAGCTGGCCGCCGCCGGGCTCGACGGCATCGAGGTCGACCACATGGACCACGACCCGGCCACCCGGGCGCAGCTGCGGGGCCTCGCCGGGGATCTGGGGCTGCTCGCCACGGGGTCCTCGGACTACCACGGCAGCCGCAAGACCTGCGTCCTCGGGGAGTACCTGACCGACCCCGAGGTGTACGGCGAGATCACGCGGCGCGCCACCGGGGCGTTCCCCGTTCCGGGAACGGGCGGGAACCAGGGCGCGTAGCCCCGGCTCACCCGGGGTCTTCTTCCAGGTCTTTCAGCCCTTCGCGCCCGTCATGCTCTTCATCGCGGCACCCGGCTGCTGTTCACGGCCGTAGAACGCGCAGAGATGCGTAGAAACGCGCAGGAATGCGTAGAACGGCATGTGGCGCGGTCGGGGGGCGCCCCTCTTCTTTCTCCTCCCTCTCCCGCAAGGCACCCCTGTGTTCGACGTCGCAGTCTTCGGCTCCCTCTTCCTCACCCTCTTCGTGATCATGGACCCTCCGGGGATCACCCCGATCTTCCTCGGGCTCACCGCCGGCCGTCCGGCCAGGACGCAGAAGCGGATGGCGTTCCAGGCCGTCTGTGTGGCGGGCGGGGTGATCACGGTGTTCGGGCTGCTCGGGCACCAGATCCTGAACTACCTGCATGTGTCCGTGCCCGCGCTGATGATCGCGGGCGGGCTGCTCCTGCTGCTCATCGCGCTCGATCTGCTGACCGGCAAGACGGACGAGCCGAAGCAGACCAAGGACGTGAACGTCGCCCTCGTACCCCTGGGCATGCCGCTGCTCGCGGGCCCGGGTGCGATCGTGTCGGTGATCCTCGCGGTCCAGAAGGCGGACGGCGTGGCGACCCAGGTGGCCGTGTGGGCCGCGATCCTGGCGATCCATGTCGTGCTGTGGCTGACGATGCGGTACTCGTTGCTGATCATCCGCGTCATCAAGGACGGTGGCGTGGTGCTGGTGACGCGGCTCGCGGGCATGATGCTCTCCGCGATCGCCGTGCAGCAGATCATCAACGGCGTCACGCAGGTGATCCAGGGCGGCTGATGCCCGGCGGGACGCGGGAAACAGCGGAGCCCCGCTGCGGCGTCAATGCCGTACCGGGGCTCCGAAGTCGGTGGGGGAAGTCGGCGCGTTACGAGGCGGACGTGTCGGCCGGGCGGATCCAGAGGCGCTGTCCGATGTCGGCGGCCTGCTGAACGATCCGGTTGACGGAGGCGGCGTCCACAACAGTGCTGTCCACGGGCGTACCGTCGACATCGTCGAGTCGCATGATTTCGAAGCGCACAGGCTTCTCCCTTCGTCTGGTCATCCTCCTGACTTCTCAGAAGGACTACTGACCGAGTCAACGGGATGCTTGTTACAAACATTCCCTACGCTAAGGAAAATTTTCGAGAAGCTAATTACTCTCCGGTGAGTGATGGCTTGGGCGTGCCGGGGAGGAGACTCAGGAGACTGATTGGGACCGGTTGTGTTCGCAGCGTGACCGCCGGGACAATGGATGCATATGAACGACGACCTCGCGGTGCTCAGTGCCCGCATCGACCGTACGAACGAGCTGCTTCAGCGCATGCTCGCCGAGGTGGCGAAGACGCCCTCGACGCATGCGATCTTCGTCGACGCCGGATATCTGTACGCGGCCGTGGGGCGGCTCGCCGCCGGGACGGAGGACCGGCGGTCCTTCGACCTCGACGCGGAGGGGCTGATCGACGCGCTGATCGACAAGGCGCGCACGATCTTCGCGGACAGCAGGTTGCTGCGGGTCTACTGGTACGACGGGGCGCGGCGCCGCATCCACACGGCCGAGCAGCAGTCGATCGCGGAACTGCCGGACGTGAAGGTACGGCTGGGCAACCTGAACGCCAACAATCAGCAGAAGGGCGTCGATTCACTGATCCGGACAGATCTGGAGTCGCTGGCCCGGCATCGCGCGATCAGCGACGCGGCGCTCATCGGCGGTGACGAGGACCTGGTCTCGGCCGTCGAGGCGGCCCAGGGGTACGGCGCCCGGGTCCACCTCTGGGGCATCGAGGCGCCCGAGGGCCGCAACCAGGCCGAGCCGCTGCTCTGGGAGGTCGACAGCCAGCGGACCTTCGACCTCGACTTCTTCAAGCCGTACGTGTCACGGCGTACCTCCCCTGTCTACGACGCGACCGCCGCCGGCCGGCCCACCCGCGAGGACGTCCGCTTCGTGGGTGCCCAGATCGCGGCGAAGTGGCTGGCGTCGCGAGGCCGGGATGCGCTGGGCGAGCTGCTGCCCGGCCATCCCTACCTCCCCGGGTCCGTGGACCAGGATCTGCTCGTGGAGGCGGAGGGGCTGCTCCAGTACTCCCTGCGGGGGCAGGCGGAGCTGAGACGGGCGCTGCGGGACGGTTTTTGGGAGCACTTGCAGGCGCAGTACTGACGTACTGAAGTACTGAGCTGAGCCCGGATTCTCGGCTCGGTGCTCAGGCTTGGGTGTGCTGGTCCCAGAACTCGATGATGGCGCGGGCCGTTGCCTCCGGGTGGTCCGTGTTGGGGGAGTGTTCGGCTGCCGGGACGATCGTCCGGTGCGCGTTCAGGCGTGTGGCCATCTCGTCGAGGAGGGGGATCGGCCAGGTGTCGTCGCGTTCGCCCGACAGTACGTGGACGGGGAGCGGGACGGCGGCCAGTTCGGTGACCCGGTCGGGCTCCACGCAGAGCTGACGGCCCGTCGCGAGCAGTTGGGCCGGGCTGTTGCTGAGCCAGCGGCGGCGCAGGTCGGGGAGGTCGTCGAGGCCCTCGTCGAGTCGGCCCGCGTCTGTCTCCTCCGGGGGTTCCATGGCCTGCATCGCCTCCCACACCTGCGCCAGGTCCATCACGGCGAGGGCGTCGTGCAGCAGCTTCACGCGCTGCTGCTGGGAGGCGGAGATCTGGGCCGGCCCCGAGGAGATCAGCGTCAGCGAGGCGAAGGGGGCCGGGTCCAGCAGGATCGAGGCCCGGGCGATCTGGCCGCCCAGGGAGTGGCCGACGAGGTGCACGGGGGTGTCCCCGACGGCCTGAGTCTGGGCCAGCACGTCCCGGGCCAACTCGGCCTGGGCGTACGGAGCCTGGTCGTCCTTGGGGCCCGGGCTCTCGAACTGGCCCCTCCCGTCCACGGCGACCGTCCGGTACCCGGCCTCCGCGAACGGTTCCTGCAGCGCGATGTAGTCCTCCTTGCTTCCCGTGAACCCGGGCAGCAGCAGCGCGGTGCCCTTCACGGCGGTGCCCGCCTCGATGACGGCGAACTCCCCACGGGGGGTGCGCAGTCGGTGAGCGCGGGCGCCGGGGGGCGGGGTGAAGGTAGGAGGACGGCTCATGCTGGGAGGGTAATCCAACAGTGAGGCAATTTCCTTCGGGGCGCTGAGAGATGCTGGATCCGGCCTGGCCGTAACCCTATGGACCGCCTGTCGTTTTACCTGATAGCCGACGCGTGCTTGAAATGCGCGCAGTCCCCGCCACTGGCACTGCGGTTTTCCTGCGGTGACCGGTTCAGCGTCCGGCGGGGCGGCGATCCCAGGGTGCATCCGCTCGAAAGAGTCGGGGGTAGTCCAGACGTCGGCATCGCGTCACCGCCAGTGACGCCGCATACGGGCTCTGCCCAAGGATCGGCCCGGACTCGTCCGTGCTCGTTACCGCTTCCACCCCTCGGGACCACGCGATAACCCAGGATCCTTAAGGGTTCCAGAGACGCTACCGGGTACCGAGTTTCTCCGCCCCTGCCGCCCCGGCCCCGTCTTTCGAGGGGCCGGGCCGACGGGCCGGGGCTCAGGCGTCCGGCGCCTCGACAGCAGCCGTAGCCTTGCGGACACGCCGACGCGGCTTGGCGTCCGGCGCTTCTTCGGTCGCCTGGGCCGGGATGTCCACAGCGGTGGCCGCGGCCTTGCGGGTACGTCGGCGGGGCTTGGCCTCCGTCGCCTCGGCCGTGTCGACCGCGGCCTCGGCGACCTTGGCCGCCCGGGTCCGGCGCGGCTTGGCGGCCGGTGCCTCGCCCGCAGGCTCGGTGGCGGCCGCCTCGGTCACGGCCTCAACGGCAGCGGCGGCCTTGCGAGTACGCCGACGCGGCTTGGCCTCCGCCCCCTCGGCCGTGTCCACCGCGGCCTCGGCAGCCTTGGCCGCCCGGCTCCGGCGGGGCTTGGCCGGGGCTTCCTCGGCCACGGCGGCCACGGCGGGCTCCACGGCTTCCACGGCCTTGCGGGTACGTCGGCGCGGCTTGGTCTCCGCGCCCTCGGCCGTGTCCACTGCGGCCTCGGCGGCAGTCGCGGTCGCGGCCTTGGCCCGCGTGCGACGGCGCGGCTTCGGCTCCGCGGCCTCGGCAGCGGCAGCGGCATCGGCATCGGCGGCGGGGGTCTTCACTGCCTCGGCCTCGGTCGCGGCCTCCGCAGTCTTACGGGTGCGTCGGCGCGGCTTGGCCGCCTCCTCAGCGATCGAACCGGTGTCCTCGGCCACGGCTACGGCCTCCGACACGGTCGCCGTCGCCTCCGTTGCCGCCCCGGCACGCGTCCGGCGCCGACGCCGCGGCGTACGCCGCTCGTCGGACTCGGCCGCCTCTGCGGTGTCGACCGCCTCAGCGGCCCCCGACCCCGTCGAAGCCTCCCCCTCCACCGGCGCCCCACTCCGCGTACGCCGACGACGCCGAGGCGTACGGGCCGGACGCTCGCGTTCGGCGGACGGACCGGAGGATCCGGAGGAACGGCCGCCGCGGCCACGCGAACCGCGTCCGCCCGGCTCGCCCAGGTCCTCCAGCTCCTCGGCCTCCAGCCCGGCGCGCGTGCGCTCGGTACGCGGGAGGACACCCTTCGTGCCCTCGGGGATGCCGAGGTCGGCGAAGAAGTGCGGGGAGGTGGAGTACGTCTCCGGCGGGTCGTTGAAGGACAGCTCCAGCGCCTTGTTGATCAGCTGCCAGCGCGGGATGTCGTCCCAGTCGACGAGCGTGATCGCCGTACCGGAGGCGCCGGCGCGGCCCGTACGGCCGATGCGGTGCAGGTACGTCTTCTCGTCTTCCGGGGACTGGTAGTTGATGACGTGCGTGACGCCCTCGACGTCGATACCCCGGGCGGCGACGTCGGTACAGACGAGCACATCCACCTTGCCGTTGCGGAAGGCGCGCAGCGCCTGCTCGCGGGCGCCCTGCCCGAGGTCGCCATGGACAGCGCCGGAAGCGAAGCCCCGGCGCTGCAACTGCTCGGCGATGTCGGCGGCCGTCCGCTTCGTACGGCAGAAGACCATCACCAGACCCCGGCCCTCGGCCTGGAGGATACGGGCGACCATCTCCGGCTTGTCCATGGAGTGCGCGCGGTAGACGTGCTGCGTGGTGTTCGCGACCGTCGCGCCCTGGTCGTCCGGCGCGGTGGCGCGGATGTGCGTGGGCTGCGACATGTAGCGGCGGGCGAGGCCGATGACCGCGCCCGGCATGGTCGCCGAGAACAGCATGGTCTGCCGCTTCGCCGGAAGCATATTGATGATCTTCTCGACGTCGGGCAGGAAGCCCAGGTCGAGCATCTCGTCGGCCTCGTCCAGGACGAGGCAGCGCACGTGCTTGAGGTTCAGCTTCTTCTGGCCGGCCAGGTCGAGCAGGCGGCCCGGGGTGCCGACGACCACGTCGACGCCCTTCTTCAGTGCCTCGACCTGAGGCTCGTACGCACGACCGCCGTAGATCGCCGTCACGCGCACATTGCGGACCTTGCCCGCCGTCAGCAGGTCGTTGGTGACCTGCGTGCACAGCTCACGCGTCGGGACGACGACGAGGGCCTGCGGGGCGTCGGTGAGTTCTTCGGGCTTGGCGCGGCCGGCCTCGACGTCGGCGGGGACGGTGACGCGCTCAAGGAGCGGAAGGCCGAAGCCGAGCGTCTTGCCGGTGCCGGTCTTGGCCTGGCCGATGACGTCGGTGCCGGAGAGGGCGACCGGGAGCGTCATCTCCTGGATGGGGAAGGGGGTGATGATGCCGACGGCTTCCAGGGCCTCGGCCGTCTCGGGAAGGATTCCGAGTTCGCGAAAAGTCGTAGTCAGGGTGCTGCCTCTTCTGTGTACGCGGTGTGAGGCGAGCGCGGGGGTCGTGTCGCCTGACCGTGCCGGGGACGTCGGCCGCCCTCACGGGCCGGCCGTGTGGCACGGGACCACCTGCCGACGCTCTAGCGTCATACCGCTGAGGGTCCCTCCGGACGCCGTACGCGTAGTGCCGTACGAACGGGAGGGCTGTCGGGTCGGAGCCGATCGGGCCACCGACCGGGCATCCTCATGCGTGCGGCCCGTCGAGATACGTCAAAAAACGTTGAGACGCGTCGACGTACTCAGCAGGCGCATTACCACCATACCCCGGAATCGCGCACATGCGATGGCCGATTTGGTCACGTAGTCGTCGTCACACTGATTGACCAGGGACTTCCGTCATGCGACGAGCGGGCTATTGTGCGCTTCATGACGACCTCTGACAAGCCTGAGAACGCCGCAGACACACCCGCCGAGGCCTCGGAAGCTTCCCCCGGCGGCACCGGGGCCACCGGGGTCGCCGCCCAGGACTGGGCGCAGGCCTCCGGGGACCCGCAGTACCGGGCCGCGGTCGTCGACCTGCTCGGAGCGCTCGCGTACGGGGAACTGGCGGCGTTCGAACGGCTCGCGGAGGACGCCAAGCTGGCGCCCAGCCTTGCCGACAAGGCGGAGCTGGCGAAGATGGCGGCGGCCGAGTTCCACCACTTCGAGCAGCTCAGGGACCGGCTCACCGAGATCGGAGCGGAACCGACCGAGGCCATGGAGCCGTTCGTCGCCGCCCTCGACGGCTTCCACAAGCAGACGGCGCCCTCCGACTGGCTGGAAGGGCTCGTCAAGGCGTACGTCGGCGACTCGATCGCCAGTGACTTCTATCGCGAGGTCGCGGCCCGCCTCGACTCCGACACCCGCTCTCTCGTGCTCGCCGTCCTCGACGACACCGGGCACGCCAGCTTCGCCGTGGAGAAGGTGCGCGCCGCGATCGACGCCGACCCGCGTGTGGGCGGGCGGCTCGCGCTGTGGGCGCGGCGGCTGATGGGCGAGGCGTTGTCGCAGTCCCAGCGGGTGGTCGCCGACCGGGACGCCCTGTCGACCATGCTCGTGGGCGGGGTGGCCGATGGGTTCGACCTCGCCGAGGTCGGCAGGATGTTCTCGCGGATCACTGAGGCGCACACGAAGCGGATGGCTGCGCTGGGCTTGGCGGCGTAAGCGCTCCGCTTGGGGGCAGGTGGGTGACTGCGGCTTGCGGTTTGTTTGCGGGTGCCGGTCGTGTGTGGCTGGTCGCGCCCACGCGGCGGAGCCGCATAGTGTCACAGCCCCGCGCCCCTCGGAAGGGGGCTGCGCCCCCATTTACGGGATGCGGCTCGCGTTTTTTCTTACGCCGTCGCTGAGCGGCCGCGGAATCTCTCTGCCGGGCGGAGCAGGAGTGAGAGTGAGGCGGCGGAGACGATCAGTGCGCCGCTGAGGATCACCAGGAAGTTCACGGCACCGAGTGCGGTGTGGGTGAGGAAGGCGCCGAAGAGGGCCCCGGCGACGCCGGTCGGCAGGACCAGGGTGCGGGGCGGGAGGCGGCGCGGGAACCGGTACGTGGCTGCCCACGCCAGGGCGAGGCCGAGGAGGGCGGAGCCGAGCGCTTCCAAGAACATGATGGGGTTCCCTCCCGCACGGCGACAGCGACGGCGACGACAACGGCTATGGCGACGTTCACGACCACGGCCTGGCAAATCGGTCGTAGCGCGTCCTACCCCTGTGGTGCGGGACACAATCCTTCCCTGTGGGTGCGTTGTGCTCCGTCTGTGCAGTTCAGGCCAGCCGTTCAGCTCGGTGGTGTACGGGAGAAGGGGCCCGGTGGTGACTCACCACCGGGCCCCTTCTCCCGTATCCGTATGACCTACAGTGCGCTGAAGCCCACCTTGCGCACGGCCGGCTCGCCGATCTCCACGTATGCGAGGCGGTCGGCCGGGACCAGGACCTTGCGGCCGTGTTCGTCCACGAGGGTCAGAAGCGCCGACTTGCCGGCCAGCGCCTCGGTCACGGCACGCTCGACCTCCTCGGCACTCTGGCCGCTCTCCAGAACGATCTCGCGGGGTGCGTGCTGCACGCCGATCTTGACCTCCACGGCTATGTCCCTCCGACGGTCAGTGAAGTGCGCGGCCGTCCGCGCCGTACCCAGCACACATTAGCCCGGTGAGGGGACCTACACGTTCCGTCCGAGAACGCCACGAGCGAACAACGGACGGGAACAAATCCCCGGGCGGGCGCCGTCAGTGGTGCTGCTCGCTGCCGTGCAGCGGGAAGCCCGCGATGCCGCGCCAGGCGAGCGAGGCCAGCAGATGGACCGCCTGGTCGCGCGGGACACTGCGGTCGCTGTGCAGCCAGCTCCGGGCCACGACCTGGGCGAGGCCGCCCAGACCCGAGGCGAGAAGCATCGACTCGGCCCGCGAGAGGCCGGTGTCCTCGGCGATGATGTCGCAGATCGCTTCCGCGCACTCGTTGGTGACCTTGTCGACGCGCTCGCGCACGGCGGGCTCGTTCGTCAGGTCGGACTCGAACACCAGGCGGAAGGCGCCGCCGTCGTCCTCCACATACGCGAAGTACGCGTCCATCGTGGCCAGTACGCGCTGCTTGTTGTCGGTCGTCGACGCGAGCGCGTTCCGTACGGCCTCGATCAGTGACTCGCAGTGCTGGTCCAGCAGGGCCAGATAGAGGTCGAGCTTGCCCGGGAAGTGCTGGTAGAGCACCGGCTTGCTGACGCCGGCGCGTTCGGCGATGTCGTCCATCGCGGCCGCGTGGTAGCCCTGCGCGACGAAGACCTCCTGGGCGGCGCCCAGCAACTGGTTCCGTCGCGCTCTGCGCGGCAGGCGTGTGCCACGCGGGCGTGCCGCCTCAGTTTGCTCGATGGCTGTCACGCCGCCTCCCAAAATCGTCCACATGCGGTGTGCGCCGCGCCGCCATCGTACTTTTCGGTAATCGTGGTGTGCGCGGTGCGAGCGCAGAATTTCATGGACCGGACGCCGGGGGAAATGGCGCGGAACGCGTCAAACGGGGGCGGGGCGGGCGGATCGTCCGCCTGTCACCGGCTCCTCGGCCGGCCCGTCATCGGTAGTCGTCCTCGTCCAGCTCCACGACCCGTGCTTGTTCGGCCCGGTCGGCCTCGTTGGCGTTGTCCGGGTCGCCGCCGGTCGGCGACTCGTCCTGGTGAGGGGTGAGGTCCGCGTGCTGCTCGGCGGCGTCGGCCTCCGGGGCCTCGACGTCGTACTCGGTGGTGTCGGGCTCGTCGAGGGTTTCGGGATCGGTGGGGTCGACGGTCATGCTGGGCTCCCTTCCCGGAACATCCCAGAACATCCTGAGTGTCCGAACAGCATCCGAGCATTCGTAAACATTCACGAAATTCGAACATGAGTTGAAGGGGCGGGGGCTGTTCCGGGTGCCCTGGTACGAGCCTAGGAGACACCCGATCGCGGCGCTATGCGATCGGTACGCGATTCCCGCGGAACAACCGGTGTCGGCGAACGCAGGCCACCTGTGACCGCGAACCGTAGGCAACCCGTGACGGCAAACCGTAGGCAACCTGTGATGGCGAACACATGAACCACTGCGTGATCGTCTCGTAACATTGCTCCATGTCTTCGACCGAGCTGCCGTCCGTGCTGGCCTCCACCGTCGCTCCCCGGCCGGGCGCCGTGCGGGTCGCGGCCGGGGAACGACTGCACTCGGTCAGACTGCCCGGGGTCATGCTGAACGTACGGTCGAGGGTGCAGGGCCGCGAGGGGCTGCCGCCCGCCCTGTACGTGCACGGCCTGGGCGGTTCCTCGCAGAACTGGTCGGCGATGATGCCGATGCTCGACGAGTCCGTGGCCGGTGAGGCCATCGATCTGCCCGGCTTCGGGGACTCGCCACCACCGGACGACGGCGACTACTCCGTCACGGGGCACGCGCGCGCGGTGATCCGGTATCTCGACGCCGCCGAACGCGGACCCGTCCACCTCTTCGGGAACTCGCTGGGCGGCGCCGTCAGTACCCGGGTCGCGGCCCTGCGCCCCGATCTCGTCCGTACGCTCACCCTCGTCTCGCCCGCCCTCCCCGAGATCCGGGTGCAGCGGACCGCCGTGCCGACCGCGCTGCTGGCCCTGCCGGGCGTGGCCGGGCTGTTCACGCGGGTCACCCGGGACTGGAGCGCCGAGCAACGCGTACGCGGGGTCATGGCGCTCTGCTACGGCGACCCCGGGCGCGTCACGCCGGAAGGTTTCCGCAACGCCGTGGACGAGATGGAGCGCCGCCTCCGGCTCCCGTACGTCTGGGACGCGCTGGCCCGCTCCGCGCGCGGGCTCGTGAACGCGTACACCCTGGGCGGTCAGCACGGGCTCTGGCGCCAGGCCGAGCGCGTCCTCGCGCCCACGCTTCTGATCTACGGCGGCCGCGACCAGCTCGTCTCCTATCGCATGGCCCAGCGCGCCGCCCGCTGTTTCCGCGACTCCCGGCTGGTGTCCCTGCCGGACGCGGGGCACGTGGCGATGATGGAGTACCCGGACCTGGTCGCCGCGGCCTTCCATGAACTGCTGGCGGAGACGGCGAAGGCGCGCGATTCGGCCGGGCTTGGCCGTGGGGGTGGTGGTCCGGCTGCCGGTGCGGGTGGCCCGGCCGGTGCGGGTGGTCTGTCGGCCGCTGGTGAGTCGTCGTCCGGTGCGGGTGGTCTGTCGGTCGTCGGTGAGTCGTCGTCCGGTGCCGGTGAGGCGTCCGGTGCGGGTGCGTCCGAGGTCTCCAGCGACTCCGGTGTGGGGAGCTGAGGCGCGGCGTGGGACGTCACAGCCGCAAGGGGCGGGCTTCCAAGAAAGACACGAGCGAAGTACCAGGTGTCCCGGCGCCGGGAGGTCCGGCCGGTCCGGGCAACCGGGGGCCCGGAAACGGCCGGGGTGCTCCACCGCCTCCGGGCGGGCCGGCGCAGCAGCCGAGGGGCGGGACTCCGCCTCGGGGCGAGCAGCGTCCGCCGTACGGCACGCCCGCGCAGGGCATGCCGAGGGTGCCGCACGGGTACGACGGGACGCCTGCGCGGGGGGTGCCGCGTTTTCCCGACGGCACGCCTGCCAGTGGCGTCCCCCGCTTTCCCGACGGGACTCCTGTGCAGGGGGTGCCTCGGTTCGTTGACGGGGCTCCCGGTCGTGGGGTTCCGCGGTTCGCTGACGGCACGCCGGCTCATGGGGTGCCCCGTTTCCCCGACGGCACTCCCGCCCACGGAGTCCCGCATCTTCCTGACGGGACGCCCGGTCGTGGGGTTCCGCGGTTCGCTGACGGCACCCCCGCTCATGGGGTGCCGCGCTTTCCTGACGGGACTCCTGCGCAGGGGGTGCCGCGCTTCCCCGACGGGACGCCCGCTCATGGGGTCCCGAGGTTCCCTGATGGCACCCCGGCCCACGGTGTCCCTCGTTACCCGGACGGCACCCCGGCCCACGGCGTCCCCCGTTACCCTGACGGCACGCCCGCGCACGGCACCCCCCGGGTGCGCAGCGGGCACCCCGAGCAGCGTGAGCCGGGCGGTGGCTGGGGGCAGGCCGGCGGTGAGGGCCGGCCGATGGGGGCCGGACCCGGCGTAGCACCCGGGGCCGCCGCCCCCGGTATTCCCCAAGGCGGCCCGGCGGGGATGCCTGCCGGAGGCAATCCCGGCCCTCGTGCCCGCATCCCCGGGCAGCGGCAGCAGCCCGCCGACATGCCGCCCGGCTCGGCCTCCGCCTCCGGCCCCCGTCAGGCCTACCTCGAAGCCTTCACCGAGGTCGACGACGTCTTCGCGCCCGGTCAGAAGCACCGTGTCGCACGCGGCCCCGAGGCCGAGGAGGCGGTCGGGGCGTCGCCGACGGAGGCCCCGGACGTCCCCGAGGCCGAGGCCGAGGAGACCCGGAAGGGGAGCAAGGGGCGGACGTTCACCGGGATCGCCGCGGCCGCGGTCACCACCGTGCTGGCCGTCGTCGTGGCCGGGCAGGTCACCGACGACCGGAACGACACCGTCGCGCAGTCGCAGGCCGAAGACAGCGAGGGCCGCGACATCCGCGACGACTCCGCCTCGCGGACCGACAGCCGCCCCGCCCCCTCGGAGTCGCCGAGCGCGACCCCGCTGACGTACGACGAGAAGATGGACCAGAAGAACACGCTCGCTGCCGACCTGGCGGGGAGCGGGAAGTTCGCGGCGGTCGGGGGCCTCGACCAGGCGCCGGGGACCGGGCAGAAGTTCCGGTACCGCGTGGACGTCGAGGAAGGGATCGGGCTGGACGCGGAGCTGTTCGCCGAGGCCGTGCAGAAGACCCTGAACGACGACCGGGGCTGGGCCCACAACGGCGGCCGTACCTTCGAACGGATCTCCTCCGGCACCCCCGACTTCGTCATCACACTCGCGAGCCCGGGGACCACCGCCGAGTGGTGCGCCAAGTCGGGCCTCGACACGACCGTGGACAACGTGTCCTGCGACTCCGCCGCCACCGAGCGCGTGATGATCAACGCCTATCGCTGGGCTCAGGGTGCGGAGACCTACGGCGACAAGATCCACGCGTACCGGCAGATGCTGATCAACCACGAGATCGGTCACCGCCTCGGCTACGGCCATGTGACCTGCGACAAGGACGGCGACCTGGCTCCCGTCATGCAGCAGCAGACGAAGTTCCTCAACCACGACGGGATCCGGTGCAGGGCCAATCCCTGGCCGTACCCCGGGTAGGCCCCTGGCTTAACAAAACGTAACTACTTGATCCCTTAGCGCGACGAAACGCGACCCGCACGCGAAAGTTACGACCGTTCACCCCTTTTGGTGGCGCGATGGACAACCGTCCGTCGCGCCACCGCCTTGTCCGCATACGTTCGTCCCGCTGCGAGCCGCCGGATCAACGGCGGCTCCCCAAACGGGAGATCGGGGGTGCACACGTGCGCATCGGACTGCTGACAGAAGGCGGCTATCCGTACGTGAGCGGTGACGCCAGGCTCTGGTGCGACCGGCTCGTGCGCGGACTCGGGCAGCACGAGTTCGACATCTACGCGCTCAGCCGCAGCGAGAGCCAGGAGGACGAGGGCTGGATCCAGCTCCCGCCGCAGGTCAGCCGCGTACGGACCGCGCCGCTGTGGATGGCCGTGGACGACGGGGTCGTTCACGGGCGCCGGGCGCGACGGCGCTTCACGGAGGCGTACGGGGAGCTGGCGGCGGCGGTCTGCGCGGCGGGGGAGCCGGGGCGGCCGGGAGAGTCGGGGAGGCCGGGAGAGCCGAGGGTGCCCGGTGCTTCCGGGAGTGCCTCCGAGGCCAAGGCCTCCGGGAGCGCTTCCGAAGGCCCCGCGGGCGGTCCCGACTCCGTGGCGGACCGTTTCGGCAGTGCGCTGTACGGGCTTGCCGAACTCGCCCGCGACGAGGGCGGGCTGGTCGGCGCGCTGCGCTCGGAGACCGCCGTACGCATGCTGGAGCGCGCCTGTCGCGCGCCCGGCGCACTGCGGGCGGCGCGCGAGGCCCGCGTCCCCGATCTGCTCGCCGTCGCCGCGCATCTCGAACGCGCCCTGCGCCCCCTCTCGCTCGACTGGTACGAGGACGACGGGCTCGGCTCCGTCGACCTGTGCCATGCCGCGGCGGGCGGATCGGCCGCGCTGCCCGGGCTGCTGGCCCGCCACTTCTCCGGGATACCGCTGCTGGTCACGGAGTACGGCGTGCCGTTGCGGGCGCACTACCTGGGGGCCTCCGGGGACGCACCGGTGCGCGCGCTGCTCGCGGCCTTCCACGGGCGGCTGGCCGCCGAGGTGTACCGGCAGGCCGCCTGCGTCACCCCCGGCAACACTCACGCCCGCCGCTGGCAGGAGCGGTGCGGAGCCGACCGTGCCCGCATCCGCACGGTCTACCCGGGCATGGAGGCATCCCGCTTCGCGGAGGTGGGCGAGTCCGCGGAGTGCGCCGACCCCCGCACGCTGGTCTGGATCGGCCGCGTCGAACCCACCAAGGACCTGATCTCCCTCCTCCACGCCTTCGCGGAGATCCGCAAGGGCGAACCGAAGGCGCGGCTGCGCATCGTGGGCACCGCCTCGGGTGCCGAGGGGATCGCCTACCTCGGTCACTGCCGGGGGCTGGCCGCGCAGCTCTTTCCCGACGAGGCGGAGGGCGTGCACGAGGTCGGCGACAACCCGGTGTCGTTCGAGGAGATCGGCGGCCCGGAGGTGCCGGACCTCGCGGAGGCGTACGCGTCCGGGGCCGTGGTCGTGCTGTCGAGCGTGGTCGAGGGCTTTCCGATCAGCTTGGTCGAGGCGATGTTCTGCGGACGGGCGACGGTGTCGACCGACGTGGGCGCGGTCGTGGAGGTCATCGGAGGTACGGGGCTCGTCGTGCCGCCACGCAATCCGCGGGCGCTCGCGGAGGCGTGCGTGTCGCTGCTGCGCGACCCGGAGCGTCGTGCGCGCCTCGGGGCGGCCGCCCGCGCGCGGGCCCTCGAACTGTTCACCGTCGAGCAGAACATCGCGGCATTTCGTGGCATCTACCTGGAGATCGTCTCCCACTCGCCGGTCCGGCGCGTGGTCGTCGACGACATGGGCGAACCGCTGCCCTTCGGCGCACCGGCCGAGGCCCACGTGCCGGGCCGCTGGACCGAGGCCCGCCTCGCCGCCGGGGGCGGTCCCCGGTGGGCGCTGGGGGTGCCGGTGCAGGCCACGGCTCCCGTGCGGGCGACGGTACCCGCCGTCGCCGTCGAAGAGCCGGTTCCGGCGGGGGAGGGGGCGCGATGAGCGAGCTGGGCGAACTCGACCGGTCGGGTCCGTGGTCGGCGGCCGACGGGGGCGCCGACAAGTCGGCCACGGCGATTTCCGGGGCTTCCCTCCGGCGCGGTGGCGTGGACCCCGTGAAGGCGCTGATGCACCGTCACCGTGGACTGTGCGAGCGGGCCGTCGACCCACTGGAGATCGCGGCCGGACTTGAGGCCCACGGTGTCACCGACCGCACCGCCGCCCGCTTCCGGCACCGGGACGTGTTCTCGCTCGCCGAGGAGATGTACGCGCGCGCGCCCCGCGACGGGGAGGCACGCCAGAAGGAACCCCAGGTCGAGGAACCCGGCACGCGCAGCGCCGCTTGGGCACTCCTCGCCCTGCTGCCGGGCGCCCTGTGCGCGGCAGCCGTGGTCGGCGTACGGCTCACCGACGGCCGGCCGCGCCTCGCGGTCGTCGCCGTCGGCGCCCTCGCCGTCGCGCTGCCCCTGCGCACGGTCCTCCGCCGGGGCCCGCTGCACGTCCCGTCCGGCACGAGGAGCGGCACGCGCGCGTGGACGTACTGGCTGCTCGCGTACGCCCTCCTCGGCGACGGTCTCCTGACCGCCGGCCTCGACGGCGGCCCGCACGGCCCCTGGCCCCTGGCCACGGCCCCCGTGCTGGCTCTCACCCTGGCCTGCGCCCCCGCGATCTGGTGCGCCCACCTCTTCCGGGCGCGCGCCCGCCGCAAACTGGGCGCCAGCCGCGGTCTCGCCGAGTTCGCCGACTCCGTACAACCTCTGCTCCTCGGTACATTCGCCCTCTTCCTGTGCACCCTGGCCGCCCTGCTCACCCTGTGCGGCGCCGTCCTCGACGAGCCCGCCGCGTACGCCGGAGCCGGTGCCCTGGGGGCACTTCTCCTGCTCGCACGTCTGCTGGCCGCG
This sequence comes from Streptomyces sp. NPDC002845, assembly GCF_053591955.1. NCBI lineage: Bacteria > Bacillati > Actinomycetota > Actinomycetes > Kitasatosporales > Streptomycetaceae > Streptomyces > Streptomyces sp. NPDC002845. The sequence goes on from NZ_JBSFUU010000015.1 coordinate 97,415, forward strand.
CACGGCTTCACGCACGCGCCGGCCGTTGTCCTCGGCGCGGCGGGCGCGGCCGAGGCCACGACACTGGCCGCCGCGTTCGCCGGCCGCCTGCCGGGCTGCTCGTTCCTCGCCGCCCCTGTGCGGACCGTCGTCGACACCTGGGGGCCGGGTGCGGTCCCGGGCGTCGTGTGCGGCGGGGCCGCGCTCGTCCTCCTGCTCCACTCGACCCGAACCCTGACCCGGGCCTCGGCCCATGCCCTGCCCTCCGGGGCGCCCTGAACTCCGGCTCACCGCCGCGGTGATCCGCCCGCACGGCCCACCACGGACCCCGAGCCGAGACCGACGCCCGGGACGGAACTCACAACCCGTCCCGAGCACACCCCTCCCGCGGGGCCGACACCGCGGGCCTTCCCTCGACCCACGGCACCACCCCGTAAGGAGAACGCCAGATGATCAACTCCCGAACCGGAGAATCCGCCCCGGGAGCCGCCCGATGAGGGTCCTGCTGATCGGAGCCAACGGATACCTCGGCCGTTTCGTGGCCGACCGCCTGCTCGCCGACCCGGCTGTCCAGCTCACCGCGCTGGGGCGCGGCGACGACGCCGACGTGCGGTTCGACCTCGCCAGCGGCAGCCCCGGCGCGCTCACCCGCTTCCTGGACGCGGTGCATCCCGGAGTCGTCGTCAACTGCGCCGGAGCCACCCGCGGCGGCGCCCGCGAACTCACCCGGCACAACACTGTCGCCGTCGCCACCGTCTGCGAGGCCCTGCGCCGCAGCGGCTGCGGGGCGCGCCTGGTCCAGATCGGCTGCGGTGCCGAGTACGGACCCAGCCAGCCCGGCTCCTCCACCGCCGAGGACGCCGTGCCGCGCCCCGGTGGCCCGTACGGCGTGAGCAAGCTCGCCGCCACCGAACTCGTCCTCGGCTCCGGCCTGGACGCCGTCGTGCTGCGCGTGTTCTCGCCCGCGGGGCCCGGCACCCCGGCCGGCTCCCCGCTCGGCCGCCTCGCCGAGGCCATGCGCCGCGCCATGCAGTCCGGCGACGGCGAACTCAAACTCGGCGGCCTCGGCGTCCAGCGCGACTTCGTCGACGTACGCGATGTCGCCCGCGCCGTCCACGCCGCCTCGCTCTCCGCTGCCCAGGGCGTGATCAACATCGGCTCGGGCCGTGCCGTGCGCCTCCGCGACGCCGCGGCCGTCCTCGCCCGGGTGGCCGGCTACGGCGGTGCCCTGCACGAACTCGACGGCCCGCCAGGTCCCGTCAGGCCGTCCATCGGTCACCCCCGCCCCGAACCGGACCACGCGGCTCCGGTCGCGTACCCCTACCCGGACGGCTGCGGCAGCTGGCAGCAGGCCGATGTGCGTACGGCCCGCGACCGGCTCGGCTGGCGGCCCCGGATCAACCTCGAAGAGTCCCTCGCCGACATCTGGATGGAGGCGGCATGCCGCATCTGACCAGCACCGCCACCGGCACCACCAGCACCGGCTTAAGCCTCGGCTTCGGCATCCCCGGCTTTGCACACCCCCTTGTCGCTCCGCTGGAATGGGGCGAACTCACCCGCCCCGGCACCCCCTTGCACTGGGTCGTCCTGAACGTCGCCGACGGCCCCGGCACTCGCCCCGACCCGCACTGTCTGGCGGCGGCCGGCCGACTGCGCAACGCGGGTGTCCGCCTCCTCGGACGCCTGGACGTGACGTATGGCGCACGCACCTTCGGCGAGCTGGTCTCCGACGCGCACCGGTATCTCGACTGGTACCGGGTCGACGGCTTCCTCCTCGATCGCTGCCCCAGCGAGCGCACCGCCCTGCCGGAGATTCGTCGCACGGCCACCACGCTCCGCGCGCTGGTCGACGACGGCGGCCACATCGTGTTCGGGCACGGGACCCACCCGTATGCCGGATATGCAGAGAGTGCCGACCAGTTGGTGACCTTCTCGGGCCCCTGGAGCGACTACCGCTGGTCGCAGGTGGCCGAGTGGACCGCCGACCATCCGCCCGAGCGGTTCTGCCACTTCGTGCACGGCGTCCCACGCGGTCACCTCGACGAGGCCCTGCGCATCGCCCGCTGGCAGGGCGCCTCGACGATCTACTTCACCGACCGCTCGGACCGGCGCGGCCGCATCGACCCGTGGGAGACCCTGCCCGGCTACTGGGACGACATCGTCTCGCTTCTTGGACCAGGTGTCTCGGAATGAAAAAGGGCGTGGCAGTGTTACGGGGAGAACAACTGTAGTGATTGACCGATCAACGGAGTCCCCGTGTCGCTGCCACCCCTGGTCGAGCCAGCTCCTGAGCTCACCGTAGACGAGGTCCGCAGGTACTCCCGCCACCTGATCATCCCCGACGTGGGCATGGACGGGCAGAAGCGGCTGAAGAACGCCAAGGTGCTGTGTGTGGGCGCCGGCGGCCTGGGCTCGCCGGCCCTCATGTACCTGGCCGCGGCGGGTGTCGGCACTCTCGGCATCGTGGAGTTCGACGAGGTCGACGAGTCGAACCTGCAGCGCCAGATCATCCACAGCCAGGCGGACATCGGCCGCTCCAAGGCCGAGTCTGCGCGCGACTCCGTCCTCGGCATCAACCCGTACGTGAACGTGATCCTTCACGAGGAGCGGCTCGAAGCCGACAACGTGATGGACATCTTCAGCCAGTACGACCTGATCGTCGACGGCACGGACAACTTCGCCACCCGCTACCTGGTCAACGACGCGTGCGTGCTGCTCAACAAGCCGTACGTGTGGGGTTCGATCTACCGCTTCGACGGCCAGGCCTCCGTCTTCTGGTCCGAGTACGGTCCCTGCTACCGCTGCCTCTACCCGGAGCCCCCGCCCCCCGGTATGGTCCCCTCCTGCGCCGAGGGCGGCGTCCTGGGTGTGCTGTGCGCGTCCATCGGCTCCATCCAGGTCACCGAGGCGATCAAGGTTCTCACCGGCACCGGCGAGCCCCTCGTCGGCCGCCTGATGATCTACGACGCCCTGGAGATGCAGTACCGCCAGGTCAAGGTCCGCAAGGACCCGAACTGCGCGGTCTGCGGCGAGAACCCGAGCGTCACCGAGCTCATCGACTACGAGGCCTTCTGCGGCGTCGTGTCCGAGGAGGCCCAGGCGGCGGCCGCCGACTCGACGATCACTCCCAAGCAGCTCAAGGAGTGGATCGACGACGGCGAGAGCATCGAGATCATCGACGTCCGCGAGATCAACGAGTACGAGATCGTCTCCATCCCGGGCGCCCGGCTGATCCCGAAGAACGAGTTCCTCATGGGCACCGCCCTGGAGACCCTCCCGCAGGACAAGAAGATCGTCTTGCATTGCAAGACGGGTGTCCGCAGTGCGGAAGTCCTCGCCGTCCTCAAGTCGGCGGGCTTCTCCGACGCGGTCCACGTCGGCGGCGGCGTGATCGGCTGGGTCAACCAGATCGAGCCGCACAAGCCCGTTTACTGAGCCGCGGTCCGTCCCGCTCTTCTGTTCCCGGGGGTTGCCCACACCGAGCGTGTGGGCAACCCCCGGCGGCGTCATGAACAGACCTTGCCGTCCTCCGGTACGGACCCCTCCAGCAGGTACGCGTTGATCGTGGAGTCGACACAGCCGCTGCCGCTCCCGTACGCCCCATGGCCCTCGCCCTCCCAGGTGAGCACCACACCGACGCCCTTGCCCAACTCGTCCGCCATCTTCTGCGCGCCCTCGTACGGTGTCGCCGGGTCCCCGGTGTTGCCCACCACCAGCACCGGCTCGGCTCCCGGGGCGCTCACCTCCGGGGTGTCGAACTGGCCCGGAACCGGCCAGTCGTGGCACCAGCCCGCCGTGTCCCAGCCCAGGAACTCGCCGAAGACGGGAGAGATCTCCTGGAACTCGGGCAGCAGCCTCTCCGCCTCCTGGGACGTCGGCCGCTGCATGCTGTCCAAGCACGATATGACCCGTTGCGAGTGGGTCGTCGTGCCGTAGCGACCCGAGGGGTCCCGCTCGTTGTAGCCGTCGGCCAGTGCGAGCAGCTCCGAGCCGTCCCCGTTCTCGGCCGCGTCGAGCGCGCTGGTCAGCGTCGGCCAGCTCAGCTCGCTGTAGAGCGGCTGGACGATGCCGGTGAGCGCCAGCGTCTCGGTGAGCTCGCGGCCGGACCCTGTCGGCAGCGGCTCGGCGTCGATCCGCGCCAGCAGGTCCACGATCTCCTGCGTGCCCTGCTCCGGGTCCTGGCCCGTGGACTTCAGGTAGTTGTCCAGGGCGCGCTGGAAGCCCTGGGTCTGGTTCTTGGCGTGGCCCACCGTGTCGGCGCTCGGGTCGACGACCGCGTCCAGCACCAGGCGCCCCACGTTCTCGGGGAACAAGTGGGCGTAGACGCCGCCGAGTTCGGTGCCGTAGGAGATGCCGAAGTAGTGCATCTTCCGGTCGCCGAGGACCTGGCGCATGAGGTCCATGTCGCGGGCCGTGTCGGTCGTCGAGACGTGCGCCAGCAATTCGCCCGCCGCCTTCTCGCAGCCCGCCCCGAAGTCGGCCGCGTCCTTGAAGTACGTCGTCTCCTCGGCCGGGTCGTCCGGTGTTGCGTCCACCGACTCGGCGGCCTGGATCTCCTGGTCGCTGCGGCAGCGCACCCCCTCGCTGGCGGCGACTCCGCGCGGGTCCCAGCTCACCAGGTCGTACCGCTCGTGCAGTTCGCCCGCGTTGCCGGCGTACCACGGCATCGTGGACACGCCCGAGCCGCCCGGACCGCCGAAGTTGAACAGGAGCGAGCCGATACGGTCGCCGCTGCCTCCGGTCGCCTCGGACCTGATCAGCGCGAGCCCTATCGTCTTCCCGTCCGGCTTCGCGTAGTCCAGCGGCACCTTCAGCGTCGCGCACTCCCAGCCGCTGCCGGGCGCGGGACCGTCCGCCGTCGCCTCGCAACGGTCCCAGTCGAGCTGCTGGGAGGTGAGCGATGACGGCAGCCCCGATGACGACGCACCGGACGAGTCCGTGGCCGACGGGCCCGTGTCGCCCTTCCCGTCGTCCGTACTGTCCCCGGACGAGCCGCTGCAGCCGGCCACCAGCAGCGCCGCCGCGGCCAGCGCCGCTCCTCGCATGAATCGCGCCATGAGCACTTCCCCCTCGCGATGTCGTCCGCCGGATGCCGCGGATGACAGTCATGCCATGGTAGGCGGATTGCAGCGATCACCGCGGCTGGCTGTGGATAACCCTCTGACCTGCACGTTCATGAGCAGACGGTCCCGCTCTGAGGCACCTTCCCCGCCAGCAGGTAACCGTTCACCGCACCCTGCACGCACTCGTTCCCGCTGTCGTACGCGCCGTGCCCCTGCCCCTTGTACGTGAGCTCGACCCCGACTCCCTCACCCAGCGCCTCCACCATCCTCCGCGCGCCCTCGTACGGTGTGGCCGGGTCGCCGGTGTTGCCGATCACGAGGATGGGCGCGGCACCCGGCGCGCTCACGTCGGGGTGGGCGGCGGCGCCCGGAACGGGCCAGTCGGTGCAGCTGAGCATCCCCCAGGCCAGATAGTCGCCGAAGAGCGGAGAGGCGGCCCGGAACTCGGGCAGTCGGTCCTCCACGTCCTCGGCGGTGTAGCGGGGCTTGTCGTCCGCACAGTTGATGGAGACGTTCGCCGCGGCGATGTTGCTGTACTCGCCGTCCTCGTTCCGCCCGTTCATCGCGTCGGACAGCACCATCAGCATCCTGCCGTCACCGTCGTACGCCTCTTCCAGGCCCGCCGTCAGGTACTCCCAGAAGTCCTGGGAGTACAGGGCCTGCGCGATGCCGTTGGTCGCGGCGGTCTGCGTCAGCTCACGCGGGAAGATCCCGGGGATCGGCTTGCTGTCGAGGTCCTTCAGCAGCCGCGCGATCCGGCCCTTGACGTCCTGCGCGGTGTCGCCGACCGGGCAGGGGTCCTCCTGCGAGACGCAGTCCCGTGCGTAGTTGTCCAGCGCGAGCTGGAAGCCCTTGGCCTGCCCGAGCGAGCCCTGCTCCGGTGTCTGTGTCGGGTCGACGACCGCGTCGAACACGGCCCGCCCGACTTTCTCGGGGAACAAGTGGGCGTAGACGCCGCCGAGTTCGGTGCCGTAGGAGATGCCGAAGTAGTGGAGCTTGTCGTCGCCGAGGACCTGGCGCATGAGGTCCATGTCGCGAGCGGCGTTCGTGGTGCGGACATGCGGGAGGGTCGTGCCGGAGTTCTTCTCACAGGCGGAGTTGAACGCTTTCGTGTTGTCGAGGAGCTGCTGCCGCTCGGCCGCGTCGTCCGGGGTCGCGTCCTGCTGGAAGTACTCGTCGAGGTCCTCGTCGTCCTCGCACTCGATGCCCGCGCTGCGGCCGACCCCGCGCGGGTCGAAGCTCACCAGGTCGTAGCGGGTGCGCAGTCGCGCGTAGCCCTCGCCGAAGGCGGGCAGCGTGGCGACCCCCGAGCCGCCGGGGCCGCCGAAGTTGAAGACGAGCGAGCCGATGCGCTCGCTCTTGTCGCCGCCGGCCTCGGCCCGGATCAGCGCGATGCCGATCGTGTCGCCGTCGGGTTCGTCCCAGTCGAGCGGCACCTTCATGGTGGCGCACTGCCATACGTCGCCGTTCGGCAGCGGTGAGGGAGCCTCGCCGCCGCCCTGGGACGCGGAGGGCGCCGGGCAGTCCTTCCAGCTGAGCTTCTGGGCTGTCAGGTCCACGTCGTCCTCGGCATCGTCACCGCAGCCCGCCACCAGGGAGGACAGCAGGACGGCGGCGGTGGTCAGGGCGGCGGCACGCAGCCGGGGCGGGTTGGGCATGATCCCATCCTGGGGTGGCCCCGGGCGCTCGGCTCGGGGCGCGGGCCGTGCGGGTGAGCACCGTTTCCGGCGGTCACGCGCGCGTGCGCCGTCTGTCACGTACGGCCGCGTGCGCGTGCCTAGAGCGCGCCCTTGCGCGTCAGGTGGTTGAAGGCCAGCCAGCCCGGCAGCACGGGCAGCCACAGGGTGAGCAGCCGGTACAGGAGCACCGCGGGCGCGGCGACCTCACTGGGGAGGCCGACGGCGATCAGACCGACGGTCAGGGTGGCCTCGACCGCGCCCACGCCACCCGGGGTCGGTGCGGCGGAGCCGAGCGCGTTGCCGGCGAGGAAGACGACCGCGACGCTGGCGATGCTCAGCGTGGGCGTGCTCTCCGTGCCGAACGCCCGGATCGACGCGTCCAGGCACATCACGAAGGAGGCCGTGAGCAGCAGCATGCCGCCGATGCCCGTGAGCAGCTTCTGCGGGCGCTGCAGCACGTCGAGCATGCGCGGCACGACACCGGCGAAAAGCGACCGCACGCGCGTGACGATGAACTTGCGCAGGAACGGCACCGAGGTCACCACGAGCACGAGTACCGCGACCGTCAGCAGACCCGCGATGACCGTGCGCGACGGCGACAGGGACGGCGTCTTCTCGATGCCGGTCAGGTAGCCGAAGGCCAGCAGCATCACGATGTGAGCGCCCAGCCCGAACAGCTGCGACGCGCCGACGCTCGCCACCGCGAGCCCCGGCCGCACCCCCGCGCGCTGCAGGAAGCGCGTGTTGAGGGCGACCCCGCCCACCGCGGCGGGCGCCACGATCTTCACGAACGACCCGGCGACCTGTGCCGCCACGGTCCGCGGGAACGGCACCCGCTCGGGGACGAAGCCCAGCAGGGCCATCGCCGCCGCGAAGTAGCTCAGGGCGGAGAAGAGCACGGCCGCGGCGACCCAGCCCCACTCGGCGTTCGCGATGAGCGGCCCGAACTCGATGTGGGCGAGCTGCGTCAGCAGGAAGTACGCGCCGATGGCTCCGGCGATGAAACTGATCAGCGTGCGCGGTCGCACCCGCTCCAGGCGGGCCGGTTCGACCGGCGCCTGCGGCCTGATCAGCAGCACCTGGTGGCGGATCTGGGTGAGCAGGTCCTCCTCGCGCGCCTCCTCCAGGGCCTCGTCGATCGCCCGCTTCTCGGCCCGCTGCTCGGCGCGCACGGTCTTCTTGTCGGCCCTGCCCGCCTTCTCCGGCACGGCCGGCGCGGTCTCGTCGTGATCCTCCGCGTGCGCCTGCCGGGCCTGCTGGGACGCCTCCAGGACCGCCTCGCGCTCGCGCTGCGCCCGCTCCCGGGCCAGCTTCCGCAGCGTCGCGCGGTGCGAGCGCGTCAGGGCGATGGGCTGCAGCATCGGCAGACAGTCGGCGACCGCGTCCGGGCCGAGCACGGCCACCGCCGATGCCACCGCCCGCTCCGCGCCCACGCGCAGGCCGAGCGTCGTCAGCAGCTGGGCGATGTCGATGCGGAGCAGCAGGTCGCCGGCCGCGATCTCCCCGTTGCGCAGATCGGTCAGGGCGACCGTGCCGGAACGATCCACCAGAACCGCGTCACCCGCGAGCCTGCGGTGCGCGATGCGCCGCGACTGCAGGGCTTTGACCTGGTCCCAGGTGTCGTGCAGCAGGTCGTCGGTGATCTCCTCGTCCGCCAGAGTGTCCAGCATGCGGCCGCCGGTGTGCTCGTAGATGAGCATCACGGCGTCCGGGCCGAGCTCCGAGGTCGCGATCAGCTTGGGCGCGTTGGCCCCGGCCGCGATGGCCGCGTATGCGAGGAGAGCCTCCTGCTCCAGGGCCTGGCGCAGCGACTGCAGGCTGCGGCGCGTGGTGATACTGCGCAGGGTCAGCCGCCGCCAGGCCCTGTAGAAGAAGCCCTGCGCCTGCTGTTCCCGGTCGACCACCGTGACGTCCAGAGGCGGGCCGTCCTCCAGCGCCACGAAGTACCGGCGGCCCCGGTCGCCGCTCTCCGGGGCGTCCGGCACCTCCTCGCGGGACGCGCTCACCGCCCGGAACCCGACGCGCCGCAGACCCGCCATCAGCGTCCGCCCCGTGGGACGCACGTTCGGCGAGCCGACCGCGTACAGCGTCCCGTAGGCGACGGTCCAGCCGATCAGCACGGTCAGGATGATCGAGAACGGCGTCGTGTAGCCGGTGACGAGCATGGAGAACGCGTCGAGCAGCAGTACGATCCACAGCACCGCGCGCCAGCGCGGCCGACGTGACATGCCGACGGCCGTCATGTACGCGATCACCGGCGCCAGATAGCCGTGCACCGGATCGGTGAGCGCGGTGATGTCACCGGGCGAGGGCTGGGTGAGCGCCTCCTGGATCGACTTCGGGGCCGCCCTGGCGACCCACAGGTCGGTCGCGAGCGTCACCCCGTGCGCGAGGACCGCCGCGAGCACGCCGTCGGCGATGCGCAGCCCGTCCCGCTTGATCAGCCGTTCGATCGCGAAGGCGACCGGTACCAGGAGGATCGCGATGCTCGACCCCAGGCCCGCGATCTTGGTCAGCAGATCGGGTGCCTGACCGGTGCCCTTGTTGATGTCCTGTTCGAGCCCGGACGTGGTGCCGTGCGCGAAGGCGGCGATCGCCAGCAGGACGACGACCCCGAGCACGCCCACCAGGAAGCGCATCAGGTCGGAGGGACGGTGCACGCGCGCGGGGAGCAGCGGTTCGTCGCCCTCGACCTCGTCGGCGTGGGCCTCGTCCGGATCGTCCGTGCCCCGCCCGGCCTGCGGCTTGTCGTTTTCGTGCGCCTTGGGGGAGGAAGTCGGGTCGTCCGTGTTCTTCCTGTCGTCCTGGTCGTCGTCGGAGGTGTCCGGGCGCGACGAAGCGTCAGAGGTGCCCGCCGCGTCCTCGGGGCGCACGCTCTGCTGCTTCATCGTCTCTTCTTGATCACGTATCACCAGTCACCGCCCGCACGATGGTGGCATGCCCGGCCGACACACGGGGGCATCAGGGTGCAATACGGGGGCGCACAGTCTGCCCGAAGCGGCGCGTGGGGGCGAGGGATCCGCGGGCGCCACCACGTCCCATTGTCGGTGGGCTCGGGCAGGATGGGGCGGATGAGCGAGGAGAGCCTTCCGGCGGACGCCCTGCCGGAGTACGCGGAGCGGGTCCTTGAGGTCGCGGAACGGATCCCGCCCGGGCGCGTCATGACCTACGGCGACATCGCCGAGTGGCTGGAGGAGGGAGGACCGCGCCAGGTGGGCCGGGTGATGGCCCTCTACGGAGGAGCCGTGCCCTGGTGGCGGGTGATACGCGCGGACGGCGTACTGCTCCCGGGCCACGAACTGCGGGCCCTGGACCACTACCGCGCCGAGGGCACACCCCTCAAGGAGGCGAGCCGTGCCGCCGAGGGCCACCTTCCGCGCGTCGACATGAAGCGGGCGCGATGGGACGGCGACGAACGCGCGGAAGGTCACACCTGACAGCATCCGGCATCGACCGGGCGAAGGGGCGGCCTGTGGTCCGTACGGGGCAAGGTGGGCACGTCCGAGGCATGGCGTACGTTCGTGAGGCGAGGGACGCACGTGTCGTGCGCGCCGGGAGGGAACAGCAGGAAGCCCTGCTTCCGTACGACCCGTCGGCGTAGCGTCGGCTGCGCGCGCCCCCATCACCCCGCGGCCACCGCCCTCCGCATCGCACACCCACCAGGACCGGCGAACCACGTGAGTTCCTCTTTCTCCACCAGACGCCCGCAGCACCCCCCGGTGCGGCAGGGGAGCCGTGGCGTTTACCGACTGGTGCGTACCCCGCCGGCCAGGGTGGATCCCCCTCGTCTGGACGCAGGTCAGCGTTCCGTGGTTGACCACGGGACCGGTCCGCTGCTTGTTCTCGCAGGTCCGGGCACCGGAAAGACGACCACGCTCGTCGAGTCCGTCGCGGCCCGCGTCGCGCGCGGGGCGGCCCCCGAGCGGGTCCTCGTGCTGACGTTCAGCCGCAAGGCCGCGGTGGAGCTGCGCGACCGCATGGCGCTGCGCATGGGGGCCGCCCGAGCCCCCCGGGCGACCACGTTCCACTCGTTCTGCTACGCCCTGGTCCGCGCCCACCAGGACAGCGATCTGTTCGTCGAACCCCTGCGACTGCTGTCCGGCCCCGAACAGGACGTGACCGTCCGCGAACTGCTCGCCGGCCAGCCCGACCTGGAGCGGCTCGGCCTCGCGCATGTCCGCTGGCCGGACGAGCTGCGCGCCTGCCTGACCACACGCGGCTTCGCCGACGAGGTCCGCGCGGTGCTGGCCCGCAGCCGCGAACTGGGCCTCGGTCCGGGTGCCCTGGACGCCTTCGCCCGGCGCATCGGCCGCCCCGACTGGCGCGCGGCCGCCACCTTCCTCGCCGAGTACCTCGACGTCCTCGACCTCCAAGGAGTCCTCGACTACGCCGAACTGGTCCACCGCGCGGTCCTCCTCGCCGGGCGGCCCGGCGTCGCCGAGCAGCTCGCCGCCCAGTTCGACGCGGTTTACGTGGACGAGTACCAGGACACCGATCCGGCACAGGTGCGGCTGCTGAGGGCCCTCGCGGGCGGCGGCCGCACGCTGGTCGCCTTCGGCGACCCCGACCAGTCGATCTACACGTTCCGGGGCGCCGACGTGAACGGCATCCTGGACTTCCCCGTCGCCTTCCCGCGCGCGGACGGCCGTCCGGCCCCCGTGGAGGTCCTCACGACGTCCCGCCGCTCCGGCGCCGCCCTGCTCGCCGCCACCCGCCTCGTGACCCAGCGCATGCCGCTGACCCGCCTTCCGGTCGAGAAGGTACGCGCGCACCGCGAGCTGAAGCCGGTACGGGACGGAGGGCGTGTCGAGGTCTACACGTACCCGACGCCGGGCACCGAACTCGACAACATCGCGGACATCCTGCGCCGGGCCCACCTGGAGGACGGCGTTCCGTGGCGCGACATGGCTGTCCTGGTACGGGCGGGCTCCCGAACGATCCCGTCCGTCCGACGCGCTCTCACCGCGGCGGGCGTCCCCCTGGAGATCGACGGCGACGACCTCCCGCTGCGCCACGAACCGGCGGTGCAGCCGCTGCTCACGGCGCTGCGGGCGGTGGCCCGGGCGGAGCTGGAGGCGGCCCCCGGGACGCAGCCGCCCGACGAGGCGACCCTTGAGGAGACTTACGGAGAGACCCCCGAGGCGGTGTCAGGGGAGATCCCCGAGGAGGCGCCCGCGGACGAGCCCGAACCCCGGGCTCCCTGGCTCGACACCGAGACCGCGCTCACCCTCCTCACCTCCCCCCTCGCCGGCATGGACACCGCCGACCTGCGGCGCCTGGGCCGCGCCCTGCGCGAGGAGGAGCGGGCCGCCGGCAACCCCGTACCGCCGCCTTCGGACGAGCTGATGGCGCGGGCCCTGGCCGAGCCCGAGAGGCTGGTCGCGCACGACCCCACGTACGCGCGGGGCGCCCAGCGGCTGGGCGACCTGCTCAGGAGGGCCCGCAAGCGCCTCGCGGGCGGCGGCACAGCCGAGGAGGCCCTCTGGGAGCTGTGGGACGGCACACCGTGGCCGCGGCGCCTTGAGGGGGCCGCCCGGCGCGGCGGCGCGGCCGGCCGCAACGCGGACCGCGACCTCGACGCCGTGTGCGCCCTGTTCGCGACCGCGGCCCGCGCGGAGGAGCGCACCGGCGGGCGCGGCACCCTGAACTTCCTGGAGGAGATCGAAGCCGAGGACATCGCCGCCGACACGCTCACCGGACGGGCCGTGCGCGCCGATGCCGTACGCCTGATGACCGCGCACCGCTCCAAGGGGCTGGAATGGCGTCTCGTCGTCGTCGCGGGCGTCCAGGAAGGCCTGTGGCCGGACCTGCGCCGCCGCGGCTCCCTCCTGGAGGCCGACCGCATCGGACGCGACGGCCTCGCCGAACCGCTCACTCCGGGAGCGCTGTTGGCGGAGGAGCGGCGCCTGTTCTACGTGGCCGCCACGCGCGCGCGTGAACGCCTCGTCGTCACCGCCGTGAAGGCCCCCGCCGACGACGGTGACCAGCCCTCCCGCTTCCTCACCGAACTCGGCGTGGAACCCAAGGACGTCACCGGCCGCCCCCGCCGCCCCCTGTCCGTCGCCGCGCTCGTCGCCGAACTGCGCGCCACGACCGTCGACCCGCGCGTGTCGGACGCCCTCAGAGAAGCCGCGGCCCGCCGGCTGGCCCGGCTCGCCGCGCTCGGCGACGAGGACGGCCGCCCCCTGGTGCCCTCGGCGCACCCGTACCGCTGGTGGGGCATGTTCGAGCCCACGGAGAGCAAGGTCCCCCTGCGGAACCGCGACCAGCCCGTCGTGCTCTCCGGCAGCGCCCTCGACCAACTCGCCAACACCTGTGCCCTGCAGTGGTTCCTGGGCCGCGAGGTGCGTGCCGACGAGCCCGCGACCGCCGCCCAGGGCTTCGGCAACGTCATCCACGTCCTCGCCGACGAGGTCGCCTCCGGCCGCACCCCCGCCGACCTCGACGTCCTCATGGAACGCCTCGACTCCGTGTGGAACGCGCTCGCCTTCGACGCGCCCTGGAAGTCGGAGCAGGAGAAGCAGCACGCACGCGTGGCGCTCGAACGGTTCCTGCAGTGGCACGTCATGGACCGCACCGGGCGCACTCCCGTGGCCAGCGAGCACGACTTCGACGTGACCCTCGAAGCGGGCGACTACGAGGTCCGCATCCGCGGCTCCATGGACCGCGTCGAGACCGATGCCGAGGGCCGCGCCTACGTCGTCGACTTCAAGACCGGCAAGCAGGCACCGAGCGCCGCCGACGTGTCCCGCCACCCGCAGCTCGCCGTCTACCAGCTCGCCGTCCACGAGGGAGCCGTCGACGAGCCCTTCGGAGGGGTACGCCCGGAGCCGGGCGGCGCCGAACTCGTCCAGCTGCGCCAGGGCGCCGCGAAGAAGAACGGCGGCGAGAGCCTCCCCAAGGTGCAGGCCCAGGAGCCCCTGGAGGGCGAGTGGGTCGGCGACCTCCTCGCCACGGCAGCGGGCAAGGTCCTCGACGAACGCTTCTCGCCGACCACCGGACAGCACTGTGCGCACTGCGCGTTCCAGGCGTCGTGCAGCGCGCGGCCGGAGGGACGCCACGTCGTCGAGTGACGCCCGGCCACCTGTGACGCGACGCGAGTGATGTACGGCACCACACGTGCTGACCTGTACTTCTTCCGGCCCGGCCGCCGATATGGCCTCGACTGTCAGTGGCCACCGCTAGCCTCTCTGAGGTGCCCGCTCGTATCACCGATCCCGATCAGCTCAAGGAGCTCCTCGGCATCCCGTTCACCCCGGAGCAGACGGCCTGCATCGTCGCACCGCCCGCCCCACAGGTGATCGTGGCCGGGGCCGGGTCGGGCAAGACCACGGTGATGGCCGCGCGCGTGGTGTGGCTGGTCGGCACCGGGCAGGTCGCCCCCGAGCAGGTGCTGGGCCTGACGTTCACCAACAAGGCGGCGGGCGAACTCGCCGAGCGCGTACGGAAGGCGCTCATCAAGGCGGGGGTCACCGACCCGGACGTGATCGACCCCGACAACCCGCCGGGCGAGCCCGTCATCTCCACGTACCACGCCTTCGCGGGCCGTCTGCTCACCGACCACGGCCTGCGCATCGGACTCGAACCCACCTCCCGGCTGCTCGCCGACGCCACCCGCTACCAGCTCGCCGCACGTGTGCTCCGTGAGGCCCCCGGCCCGTACCCGGCGCTGACCCGCTCCTTCCCCGATCTCGTCAGCGACCTCCTCGCCCTCGACTCCGAACTCGCCGAACACCTCGTACGCCCCGAGGAACTGCGCGCGTACGACGCCGAGCTGCTGCGTTCCCTGGAGGGGGCCAAGCTCACCAACGCCGACCTCCGCAAGGCCCCCGAGGCGGCCGCCGCCCGGCGTGAACTCGCCGGACTGGTGGGGCGCTACCGGACGGCCAAGCGGGAACGCGACCTCCTCGACTTCGGTGATCAGATCGCCCTCTCCGCGACCCTCGCCCAGCTCCCCGAGGTGGGCCGAATCCTGCGGGACGAGTTCCGGGTGGTGCTGCTCGACGAGTACCAGGACACCTCGGTGGCCCAACGCGTACTCCTGGCAGGCCTGTTCGGCGGGGGAACCGGACACCCGGTGACCGCGGTCGGCGACCCCTGCCAGGCGATCTACGGCTGGCGCGGCGCGTCCGTCGCCAACCTCGACGACTTCCCGGAGCACTTCGCGCACGCCGACGGCCACCCCGCGACCCGCCAGTCGCTCAGCGAGAACCGCCGCAGCGGCGGCCGCCTCCTCGACCTCGCCAACGGCCTCGCGGAGCCGCTGCGCGCCCTGCACGCGGGCGTGGAGGCCCTCCGCCCGGCCCCCGGCGCCGAACGCGACGGCACGGTCCGCTGCGCCCTGCTGCGCACCCACGCCGAGGAGCTCGACTGGATCGGCGACTCCATCGCCCACCTCGTGCGCACCGGCAAGGAACCCGGCGAGATCGCGGTCCTGTGCCGTACGGCGACCGACTTCGCCCAGATCCAGGGCGCGCTCGTCGCCCGCGACATCCCGGTGGAGGTCGTGGGCCTCTCCGGGCTGCTGCACCTCCCCGAGGTCGCCGACCTCGTCGCCGTCTGCGAGGTCCTCCAGGACCCCGGGGCCAACGCCTCCCTCGTCCGCCTGCTCACCGGCCCCCGCTGGCGCATCGGCCCGCGCGACCTCGCCCTCCTGGGGCGGCGCGCCCGGCTTCTCGTGTCCCACGCGCGCGTGTGGGCCGACGACGACCCGGACCGGCGGCTCGCCGCGGCCGTCGAGGGGGTCGATCCGGCCGAGGTGATATCGCTCGCGGACGCGCTCGACGCATTCCTGGAGATGCCGTTCGAGACCGAGCAGGAGGACGACGGGCTGCCCTTCTCGCCGGACGCGCGCGTACGGTTCGCACGGCTCGCCACCGAGCTGCGCGACCTGCGACGCTCGCTCGCCGACCCGCTCATGGACGTGCTCCACCGGGTGCTCGCCGTCACCGGTCTGGAGGTGGAGCTCTCCGCGTCCCCGCACGCGCTGGCCGCCCGCCGCCGCGAGACCCTGTCCAACTTCCTCGACATCGCCGCGTCCTTCGCCGCCAACGACGGCGAGGCCAGCCTCCTCGCCTTCCTCGGCTTCCTGCGCACGGCGGCCCAGTACGAAAAGGGCCTCGACAACGCCCTCCCCGGCGGTGAGAACACCGTCAAGGTGCTCACCGCCCACAAGTCCAAGGGCCTGGAGTGGGACGTCGTGGCGGTGCCCGGCCTGGTCACCGGGACCTTCCCGAGCGCCCAGGGCCGGGAGAAGTGGACCGCTCAGGCCAAGGTCCTGCCCCACGAGCTGCGCGGCGACGCCGACACACTGCCCGGCATCGAGGCGTGGGACTCCCGCGGCATGAAGGCCTTCCACGAGGCCATGAAGGACCACCAGCACACCGAGGAACTCCGCCTCGGCTACGTCACCTTCACCCGCCCCCGCTCCCTGCTCCTCGGCTCCGGCCACTGGTGGGGCCCCTCCCAGAAGCGCCCGCGCGGGCCCTCCGACTTCCTGCTGGCCCTGCACGAGCACTGCGCCGCCGGGTACGGCGAGATCGAGGCATGGGCCGACGCACCCGAGGAGGACGAGGAGAACCCCGCCCTTCAAGAGGCGGCCGCCGACCACACCTGGCCGCTCCCACTGGACGACGCCGCCCTGGCCCGCCGCCGCACGGCCGCGGAGACCGTACTCGCCCACCTGGAGCGCCTCGCCTCGCACGAGGACACCCACCCCGGGGTCACACACGACCCGGACTGCTACGACGACCCGGAGTGGCCCCCTCCGCCGGACGACGAGGACGAGCTCTACGGGGACCCCGAATTCCCCGGCGAAGCCCCCTACGAGGAGGGCGACCTCCCCGAGAACCTCCCTGAAGAGCACGCCCCCGACTGGGACCCCTGGACCACGGACCGGCCCGCCCGCCCCGCGCAGACACCACCCCACGCGCGCGTGCCGCACCCGGAACAGAACCAGCGCAACACCGGACAGGACCAGCACACCCCAACCATCCCGCACGCCCGCCGGCACCCCGACGAGACCGCTCTCACCCCCGAGGAGGCCCGCACCATCACCTCCTGGGACCGCGACCTGGACGCCCTCACCGGAGAGCTCCTGCGCGCCCGCGCGAGTGTCACCGACGTACCGCTGCCGACGTCGCTGACCGCGTCACAGCTGCTGAGCCTGGCAGCCGACCCGGACGGCTTCGCACAGGAGCTCGCGCGCCCGATGCCGCGCCCCCCGCAGCCCGCCGCACGCCGCGGCACCCGTTTCCACGCCTGGGTCGAGGCACGCTTCGAAGAGCTGCGGCTGCCCCTGCTGGAGCCCGAGGAACTGCCCGGCAGCCAGGCCGAGATCGCCGACGAACGAGACCTGGAAGCTCTCAAGGAGGCCTTCGAACGCACCCCGTACGCGCACCGGACGCCATACCGCGTCGAGGCCCCCTTCCAGCTCTCCATCGCCGGACGGGTCGTGCGCGGCCGTATCGACGCCGTCTACAAGGAGGACGACGGCGACTTTGCCACGTACGAGATCGTCGACTGGAAGACCAGCCGCACCCGCACCGCCGACCCCCTCCAGCTCGCCCTCTACCGGCTCGCCTGGGCCGAGCAGCAGGGCGTGCCGCCGGAGTCCGTCACGGCCTCCTTCCTGTACGTCCGCACCGGCGACGTCGTAACCCCCGAGGAGCTGCCGGACCGGGCCGCACTGGAGCGGCTGCTCCTGGAGGAGCCGTCCGCCGGCGAGGAGCGGGAACCGCCGGACGAGCATGTCGGTGCGGGCCGATAGGCTCGTGACCATGAGCCAGACACCGGACAGCGCCGTCCGCGCGTACATCGAGCACCACCGCGCCGCCTTCCTCGACGCCCTCGCCGAGTGGCTGCGCATCCCGTCGGTGTCGGCCCAGCCCGAGCACGCGGCGGACGTACGGCGCAGCGCCGACTGGCTCGCCGCCCGGCTCAAGGAGACCGGCTTCCCGACCGCCGAGGTGTGGCAGACGCCGGGCGCCCCGGCCGTCTTCGCCGAGTGGCCCTCCGCCGACCCCGAGGCCCTCACCGTCCTTGTCTACGGGCACCACGACGTGCAGCCCGCGGCCCGCGAGGACGGCTGGGACACCGAGCCGTTCGAGCCGGTGATCCGCGGAAACCGCCTCCACGCGCGCGGAGCGGCGGACGACAAGGGCCAGGTGTTCTTCCACACACTCGGCGTCCGCGCCCACCTCGCCGCCACCGGCCGCACCACCCCGGCCGTGAACCTGAAGATGCTGATCGAGGGCGAGGAGGAGTCCGGCTCCCCGCACTTCCGGGCCCTCGTCGAGGAGCACGCCGACCGGCTCGCCGCCGACACGGTGATCGTCTCCGACACCGGCATGTGGGCCGAGGACACCCCCACCGTGTGCACCGGCATGCGGGGCCTCGCCGAGTGCGAGATCCAGCTGTACGGCCCCGCCCAGGACATCCACTCCGGCGCCTTCGGCGGTGCCGTACCCAACCCGGCCACCGCTGCCGCCCGATTGGTCGCCGCCCTGCACGACGAGCACGCGCGCGTGGCGATCCCCGGCTTCTACGACGGTGTGGTCGAACTCACCGACCGCGAGCGCGCGCTCTTCGCCGAACTGCCCTTCGACGAGGAGCGATGGCTGCGTACGGCCAAGTCGACGGCGACGTACGGAGAGGCCGGACACACCACCCTGGAGCGCCTCTGGGCCCGCCCGACCGCCGAGGTCAACGGAATCGGCGGCGGCTACCAGGGCCCCGGAAGCAAGACGATCATCCCGTCCTCGGTCATGGTCAAGCTCTCCTTCCGGCTGGTCGCGGGCCAGGACCCGGACCAGGTGGAGAAGGCCGTGCGCGCGTGGGCGGCTGAGCAGGTGCCCGCCGGGATCCGCTGCAAGGTCACGTTCGGCTCGGCCACGCGCCCGTGCCTGACGCCGCTCGACCACCCGGCCCTGCAGTCCGTCGTACGCGCCATGGGCCGCGCCTTCGAGCAGCCGGTCCGCTTCACGCGCGCGGGCGGCTCGGGCCCCGCCGCCGACCTCCAGGAGGTCCTCGGCTCACCCGTGCTCTTCCTCGGCATCTCCGTCCCCTCCGACGGCTGGCACGCCCCGAACGAGAAGATCGAACTCGATCTGCTCCTCAAGGGCGTCGAGAGCAGCGCGTACCTGTGGAGCGAACTGGCCGACAGCGAACGCGGGGCACACTGAAGAAGGCCCCCACCCCGTCCCGCCGCACGCATCCCCGAACCGCCCGCCGAAACAACCGTTCCACCGGGGGAGTTGGAAGCACCCGTGACCACCTGGACCGACCACACCGCCGACCGGCCCGTCTCGCTCACCGCCCCGAGCGGCATCGACCGGGCCGCCCACCACCGGCTCGACGAGGCCTGGCTCGCGGCGGCGTGGAGCCACCCCACCACGCGCTGCTTCGTGGTTTCCGGCGGCCAGGTCCTGATCGACGAGACGCCCGACGGCAGGACCGAGCTCGTCATGACCCCGTCCTTCGAGGCGCCGCTCACCGAGGCACACCGCTACTTCCTGGGCACCGATGCCGACGGCGTGAGCTACTTCGCGCTCCAGAAGGACGCTCTTCCCGGCCGTATGGACCAGTCCGCGCGCCCGGCCGGCCTGCGCGAGGCGGGCCTGCTGCTGTCGCCGCGCGACACCGGCCTCATGGTGCACGCGGTCGGCCTGGAGAACTGGCAGCGCACGCACCGCTTCTGCTCACGCTGCGGCGAGCGCACGATCATCGCGGCGGCCGGCCACATCCGCCGCTGCCCCGCCTGCGGTGCCGAGCACTACCCGCGCACCGACCCCGCCGTGATCATGGCCGTGACGGACGACGAGGACCGCATCCTCCTCGGCCGCCAGGTGCACTGGCCCGAGGGCCGCTTCTCCACCCTCGCCGGCTTCGTCGAGCCCGGCGAGTCCATCGAGCAGTCCGTACGGCGCGAAGTCCACGAGGAGGCGGGCATCACCGTCGGCGCCGTCGAGTACATCGCCAGCCAGCCATGGCCGTTCCCGTCCAGCCTCATGCTCGGCTTCCTCGCCCGCGCCACCTCGACCGACATCGACGTCGACGGCGACGAGATCCACGAGGCCCGCTGGTTCTCCCGCGACGAACTGCGGGCCGCCTTCGAGTCCGGGGAGGTCCTGCCTCCCTACGGCATCTCGATTGCGGCCCGCCTGATCGAACTCTGGTACGGCAAGCCCCTGCCGACCCGGGGGCACGTCGGCCAGGGGTCGGGGACTACGCGCCAATCTTGTGCTTGACCTGCGCCAGCGAGGGGTTCGTGAGCGTCGAGCCGTCCGGGAAAAGGACGGTGGGACCATCGACGACAGTCGTGCCGCGAAGCTCGCCGTGATCGACGGCAAGATGAACCAGCTCCTGAAGGAACTCCAGCAGGACGAGATCAGCGCCGTCGCGTACGCCTCGCAAGTCGCCAGCCTTGCCCAGGACCGAGAGAAGGTCACCAACCAGGAAGGGCCGAAGCCGGTGACCGTGTGGACGGGCACGGGCGAGGGCTACGCGGAGTGGTGGGAGCGGTCGAGATCCCCGGCTTTCCAGAACAGGAAAGATCCTCCGGCCGTGTTTCCAGGACGGTTGGTGGTGCAAGCCGGGCCCCATGTAACGTAGCGTGCAGGCCAATTGACCCTGGGTTCATGTGCTAGTCGGCGTCCCGCCGTGTCGGCATGGGCAGGGTTGCGCGGTTGGCACCATGGAGAGGCGTGCCACACCCGCTCAATTGAAGTACTGGTCGGTCCTACACGACCTCAACGAACACCCCACCGGCACGTGGGGCGCAGCTCGCGGGTGGCTGCGACCACAGACAGATTTCCGGCTGTCTTCGTTGAGGTTGAGGCAGTCAGCTCACCCTTCTCGAAGACGGCGGTCAGACCCGTCGAGGAGGGCGCGCTGTGTGGGCCGTCATGCAGGAGCTGGCCATTTCAGGGCCGTATGTATTGCTGGCCTTCGTTGTGCTCTTGGCCGTCATGATGTTGTCGGCTCTGGTCATTGCGCTGAGGGATGCCGAGCCAGGGCACCGACCCGAGATCATCCGAGCCTTGGCCGAACTGATGAGCTTCTGGAAGCGGCGGTAGAAGACCCGGCGAACGAAGCGGCCCCCGCGCTCAAGGCAGAGGCGAGGGCCGCTTTGAGGAGATCAGACGCCGAGCGCCTGCTTCACCTGGGCAAGGCTCGGGTTCGTCATCACGACCTCAGTGCCGCCACTGGAGGGAACTACCTGAACGGTGGGGACCGTCTGGTTCCCACCGTTCGCCTTCTCCACGAACGCCGCGGACTGCGGGTCCTGCTCGATGTTGATCTCGTCGTACGTGATGCCCTCGCGGTCCATCTGGCTCTTCAGCCGACGGCAGTAGCCGCACCACGTGGTGCTGTACATCGTCACAGTGCCCGGCATTCTCTCGCGCTCCTTCGGCGGGTCGGGGATGCGTAGTCGCAGTGAGGGAACGTACTTGAAAGCGCCACCATTCCCGCATCCGGTGCCCGGCGGGACGTGACGCCTGCCGCATTAGTACGACTGCGAGGCCCTGCCTGTGGACAACCGGCGCACCCGTCTCCGGCGACCTGGGAGCATGGCGGGGTGACAGCAGCAACGCACTCCACCCTGTTCCCGCAGGATTCCGACCGCTCCCAATATTCGGCTCCGCCGAGTGGGGCCGACGCGGTGCTCGAAGGGCTCGACCCCGAGCAGCGCGAGGTGGCGACCGCCCTGCACGGTCCGGTGTGCGTGCTGGCGGGGGCCGGCACGGGCAAGACGCGGGCGATCACCCATCGCATCGCGTACGGGGTGCGTGCCGGGATACTGCAGCCCTCCAGTGTGCTGGCCGTCACGTTCACCAACCGTGCCGCAGGCGAGATGCGCGGCCGGCTGCGGCAGCTCGGCGCGACCGGCGTCCAGGCCCGTACGTTCCACTCCGCCGCGCTGCGGCAGCTTCAGTACTTCTGGCCGAAGGCCGTCGGCGGCGCCATGCCGAGGATCGTCGACCGCAAGATCCAGCTCGTCGCGGACGCGGCCGCCGCCTGCCGTATCCGTCTCGATCGCAACGAACTGCGGGACGTCACCGGCGAGATCGAGTGGTCCAAGGTCACCCGGACCGTCCCCGGCGACTACGCGGCCACGGCCGCCGAGGCAGGGCGGGAGACACCCCGCGCCGCCGCCGAGATCGCCCAGCTCTACGCGGTGTACGAGGACCTCAAGCGCGACCGCGCGGTCATCGACTTCGAGGACGTCCTGCTGCTCACCGTGGGCATCCTCCAGGACCGACAGGACATCGCCGAACAGGTCCGTTCCCAGTACCAGCACTTCGTGGTCGACGAGTACCAGGACGTCAGCCCCCTCCAGCAGCGCCTGCTGGAGCTGTGGCTCGGTGAGCGCGACAACCTGTGTGTCGTCGGCGACGCCAGCCAGACGATCTACTCGTTCACAGGCGCAACTCCTGACCATCTGCTCGACTTCCGCATCCGCCATCCCGGGGCCACGGTCGTCAAGCTGGTCCGTGACTACCGCTCCTCGCCCCAGGTCGTCCACCTCGCCAACGGCCTGCTCGCCCAGGCCAGCGGCCGCGCCGCCGACCACCGCCTGGAGCTGATCTCCCAGCGCGCCCCCGGCCCCGAGCCCGTTTACGCCGAGTACACCGACGAGCCCGCCGAGGCCGAGGGCGCCGCCCGCCGCATCCGCGACCTCGTCGCCTCCGGCATCCCGGCCGGCGAGATCGCCGTCCTGTTCCGTACGAACGCCCAGTCCGAGACGTACGAACAAGCCCTTGCCGACGCCGGAGTGCCCTACCAACTGCGCGGCGCCGAGCGGTTCTTCGACCGGCCCGAGGTGCGCAGAGCCGGCTCCGCGCTGCGCGCCGCCGCCCGCTTCGGCGGCAACGACTCCCTCCTCGACGACGCCGTCGACCTGCCCTCGCAGGTGCGTGCCGTGCTGTCGGGGGAGGGGTGGACCAGCGAACCCCCGGCGGGCTCGGGCGCGGTCAGGGAGCGCTGGGAGTCACTGGCCGCGCTGGTGAACCTCGCGCGGGACTTCGCCGCCGCCCAGCCGCGCGCCACCCTCGGCGACCTGGTCGCGGAACTCGACGAACGCGCGAACGCCCAGCACGCACCGACCGTCCAGGGCGTCACCCTCGCCTCGCTGCACTCCGCCAAGGGGCTGGAGTGGGACGTCGTCTTCCTGGTCGGCGTAGCCGAGGGCATGATGCCGATCACCTACGCGAGGACCGACGAGCAGATCGAGGAGGAGAGACGTCTCCTCTATGTCGGTGTCACACGCGCGCGGGAGCACCTGTTCGTCTCCTGGGCCCTGTCCCGGACGCCGGGCAGCCGCCCCAACCGCCGCCCCAGCCGCTTCCTGGACGGCCTGCGCCCCGGTTCGGCCGCCACCACGGGCCGGACCGGAGCGAGAGGCACCGGAGGCGTCGAGCGGGGCTTCGGTGGCGTCCCGGGTGACACCACGACCGTGGCCCCGCGGCGCACCAGACGAGCCCCGGCCCGCTGTCGCGTCTGCGGCCGCACCCTGAGCGACGCCGGCGAGATGAAGCTGATGCGCTGTGAGGACTGCCCCTCCGACATGGACGAGGGCCTCTACGAGCGGCTGCGCGAGTGGCGGGCGGTCCAGGCTCAGCGCAGCGGACAGCCGGACTTCTGTGTCTTCACGGACAAGACGCTGATGGCGATCGCGGAAGCGGTACCGTCCGCTCCGGCCGAACTGGCCCGTATCCCCGGGGTCATCGCCCGCAAGCTTCAGCGCTACGGGGACGATGTTCTGGCCATCTGCGCAGGTGACAGCGTCGGGGGAGATGGCGAGAACGACTGACGCGAACTCGTCGAAAAAATAGTTTGCGCATGCCCCAGGAATCCCCATAGGTTCTTAGCCACGGGAACGGAGGCCTTCTCGGAGGCCCCGATTCCGTGTTGTACTTGCATATCCGTTGGATCGGTTCACTCCGATCCCCCGAGACGCCGAGAGGAGGCGAGTCCAGTGATCAGCATCGACACCAGCTTCAACAGCACGGTCAAAATGACCGATTGCTCGGCCGTCTCCCTGTGCATGTCCGGCGTTTCGAACCTGGACACCGGTCTGTCCGGCATTCGTGCCGTCCGTCCGGCGTCCTCCCTGTCTCTCGCGGGACTCCCTGTCCGTGAGCGCAATGAGCGACCGATCAAGGCACTGGAAGCAGTAGCGGCACAGGCGCAGGCCTATGCCTTTGCGGCGGCCGGTGCCGGATTCCGGAAGCAGACGACGCACCACCAGACGATGTGGGCCTTCCGTGGGCCAGAACCCTGGAGTGATCCAGCCTGATCGCCGATCAGGCCGGCGCCTTCAGGGCCGCGGAACCCCATCCGGGATCCGCGGCCCTTCTGTTTGTCCCCGACCGGGGGCTGCAGAGCGAAGGGGCCTCGGGACAAGAAAAGAACCCGGTACCAGCCGCCACCCGGCCAACCGGCCGGAACGACCAGACGAGGAAGACGAACCGTGCAACTCGAAGCGCACGCCCCGTCCGTACCGCCTTCCGAAACGATCCCCCCGCCCGGCCTCACGGAGGACTCCACCTTGACCCCGCTCACCGCGCTCACCGCGCTCGACGACGCCATCGAGAACCTCGGCGTACCCGTCCCCTGCCGTTCCTACGACCCGGAGGTCTTCTTCGCCGAGTCGCCGGCCGATGTCGAGTACGCCAAGTCCCTCTGCCGCACCTGCCCGCTGATGGAGGCCTGCCTCGCCGGCGCCAAGGAGCGGCGTGAGCCCTGGGGCGTCTGGGGTGGCGAGCTGTTCGTCCAGGGTGTCGTCGTGGCCCGCAAGCGGCCGCGTGGCCGCCCGCGCAAGAACCCGGTCACGGCATGAACACCGCAGGAACGATCGACCGTCCCCTCACGCACGACCCCAAGAAGCAGGCCCCGATGAAGCCGTCCACAAGCGAGCCCGTCGGCTCCGCGATTCCAGACTTCACCACCACCGACGCGAACGACACGCGTCAGAACAGGACCCGAGAGATGCAACTCATCCCAGAAGCCCTGGCTCGTGCGCATATGCACGACCGCCTGCGATCGGCGGAGCAGGAGCGCCTGGCCATGCGCGTGGCCACCGCCCGCCGGATGCAGCGCCGCGCCGAGCGCGCCTCGATGCGTGCCCGCCGCGCGCTGGCCATGGCCGTCATGCAGTAACCGACGACCAGTGCGACAACACACCGAGAAGCAGTGACTTCTGACGGGGGACCGGTCCGGACGGGCCGGTCCCCTGCGGTGCGTTGTGCCCGTCGAACCATCGGCCACGGCGATATCGTCACCGAGTGACGAGTCTTCCCGGGGACAGCGACAACACCGGCTCCGCACAGTGGCCCGAGACCGCGGAGGCCCCCCATCGTGTGCTCCAGCTGCGGCACCCCGGCCGACGGCCCCCAACCCACCTGGACCTGCTCAGTCGAGAACGGCGCCCGCCACTACTGCTGCGACACCTGCGCCCGCGCCAACCTGCGGGCCATCGAGGGACGGTTGGACTCGGCCTGGTGGTAGAGCAGCCTCTGGAACTCCCTCCTCCCCTCCCTCAAGGAACGCTCACGCCTCCGCCGCAGACTCCTCCTCCGGAACGAACCCCGGCAGCCACTCCTCCAGTTCGTCACGGAGACGGACCGTGGCGCCCAGTTGGCACAGGACGCCGATGGTGCTCAGAGTCACACGGTGGATCAGCAGGTAGGCCGGGGGGAGGTTCAGCTGCTTGCCCAGTTGGTGGGCAGGGCAGCGGGGGTCGGCTATGCGGGCCGCCTGCTGGCGTATCCAGCCTCGGGTGAAGGTGAACTCGTCGGCCTGGGCGGGTTCGATGATGGGGAGGAGGTAGTCGAGGACCGCGTCGGGGTCCAGGTCGATGGACTCCTTGACGAAGCCCTCCTCGCAGAGCAGCTCGTAGACCGCATCGGCCCGGCCCTCAAGGGTCATGCGCAGGGAGTGGCCGATCGGGGTGGGCAGCCCGTCCGGGAGGCGGTCGACCGTGCCGAAGTCGAGGACTCCCAGGCGCCAGCCCACCTTGTCGTCGGGCAGGAGGCGGAAGTTGCCCGGGTGCGGGTCGGCATGCAGGAGGCCGGTGCGGGCGGGGCCGGAGAAGAGGAAACGGGCGAGCAACTGGCCGGCGCGGTCGCGCTGCTCCTGGGTACCGTCGGTGATCACCTCCGACAGCGGTGTGCCGTCGATCCATTCGGTCACCAGAACCTGCTCGCACTGGTGGACCACGGCCGGGACGAGGATGTCCGGGTCGCCCGCGAACTCCTCGGCGTGCACCTCCTGTGCCTGCGCCTCCAAGCCGTAGTCGAGTTCCTCGGACACCCGGTCGCGGAGTTCCGTAATGAGCGGCTTGACATCCATGCCGGGGACCAGCGGGCCCAAGAGGCGGGCGAAGCGGCTGAGTTGGCCGAGGTCGGACAGGAGGGCCTCACCCGCGCCCGGATACTGCACCTTGACCGCGACCTCACGGCCGTCGTGCCAGGTCGCGCGGTGTACCTGGCCGATCGACGCCGCCGCGGACGGCTTGTCCTCGAACTGGAGGAACAGCTCCTGCCAGTCGTCGCCGAGCCGCTCCGCCAGTACGGAGTGCACCGTGCCCGTCGGCATTGGCGGGGCCGCGTCCTGCAACTTGGTCAGCGCCGCACGGTACGGGCCGGCGATCTCCTCGGGCAGGGCCGACTCGAACACGGACAGGGCCTGCCCGAACTTCATCGCGCCGCCCTTGAGCTGGCCGAGCGTCGAGAAGAGCTGCTCGGCCGTCCGCTGCTGCAGCTCGGTGGCGATGATCTCCGCCGGACGTCCCCCGATGCGCTTGCCCAGCCCGAGCGCGGTGCGCCCGGCGAATCCGAGAGGGAGGGCGGCGAGTTTGGCGGTCCGGACCACTGCCTTGCGCGGCAGATCAGACATGTGCGCGTCCTCCCATGAGCTTGAGTGTGCCGCGAGCGCTCGTGCCGCAGGGCCGGGCCGACATGCGGTGACGGAGGGTGTCTCTGAACTCGCCTGGCTCGGCGGTACGAGTGATCGCCTTCCGGGGAAGATCAGACATGCGCCCTCCAGGTTCCAGACCGCCGTGCCGCGTGTGCCGTGCGGGACAACCGCGTCGGCGGCTGTTGCCCCGCCATTGTCTCGCGCGGCTCCTCGTCCTCCGAGGTGTGCTCCCCCTTAGCTTTCTCCGTGGCCGCGCACGGGCATGCCAGATGTACCCATACCGGCCTCGAATGCCAGTCGAAGCCCGGCACGGAGACCTCCCAGCGCGCGCCCGCACTGGACGGCGACTGCCCGTCCAGGAAGGCGAGCGCGTGCCCCGCGGCCAGTCCGGCGACGGTCGTGGCCAGGGCCAGATCGCAGGCCTCCACCTGACGTGATCGGGCCTCCCCTTGGCGCGGTCGGCCGGAGCGCCACTGGGCGACCAGACGCGGCCAGGTCTCGTCCCGGTCGGTTCGCTGGTGGTGCAGACAGTTCGCGCATCCCGTCTCCCCGGGCAGGACCAGCGGTCCGACGACACCGGTCGCCTCCACGACCCCGGCGTACAGGTGCGGTGTGCCGGAGGCCATGAGGCTCTCGGCGGACATGGGATCGGGAGCGTGGACGGCGAGGCCGTCACGCGGGGCGAGGATCACCAGGGACCAGCCGGGCTCCTCCCCGGAAGCGGGCGCCCGGGGCGGGCGGTCCGGCGCCGCTCGACGTACCGCCCGCCGCGCCGCCTCGGCCCTGCGCTCACCGATCGACTCGGCCGGCAGCCCGCCCGGCGCGACGTCCCACGGCTCGACGCGGCCGATGTCGCGCACGTCGACCTCACCCACGCCCGCACCCGCCAGAAGTGCGGCGAGGATCACGCCCACCCGGCCCGCACCGCGCACCTGAACGCGCAGGGAGCGGCGGGCGGCCAGGCGTGCCATGGCCTCGCCTGGTTCGGACGCGACGACGGAAAGGGCGGAGAGGTCGGGGCACAGCCGGTCCAGCACCGTCTTCTTCTCGCGCAGAGCGTCGGCGGCCGGGCCACCGCCCGTCGCGTCGTCGAGCAGACCCGACCGGGACAGCTGGTCCACCACCGCGTCGACATGTCCGTCGGGCAGCCCCATCCTGCGCCCCTCGTCGCGCAGCAATGGCAGCCCGCGCGTTCCGTCGAGCAACGACAGGAAGCTGCCTGTCGCCGTGTCCACCGGTCCCAGCACCATCGCGTGCGCGGGCGCCATCCCGAACTGCACAGTCTTGAGATCCCGCCAGCCGCGCCGCAGCGCGGGCTTCACCATCGGATGCATGATCGGCCCCCGTAGCCATAGAACGTCCCCGTACGGCGGTGGGTGGTCGTGCCCGGTCCGCCGACGCATGTCAGCATGCCCGGTCCGCGCCATCGGGCGTCGAAAGTTGTCCACAGGCAGCCGTATTCGTCGTATTAATCGAGCGCGCGGGGTGCGGATCCGTATCGAACCGTCCGGAGGCGGGACTTCCCCCGTGTGCAGCGGGTAACGTCAGGGCGTGCCCGCCGACCCACTGCACCGCGCCGGAAAATCACAGCGCAGCACGACGAGCCAGCCGCCAAGCGGCTCGGGGGTGAGCGCGATCGAGGTCCGCAGGAGTGCGCGACGGCGCAGAACGGTCTCCGCGTACCGCGAGGGCGATCGCACCGTCGTGCTCATCCCCGCCCGGATGTCCGAGGCGGAGGAGCAGCGCTGGGTGACCGTCATGCTCGACAAACTCGCCGCACAGGAGAGCAAACGGCTCCTCGGCGATGCCGAACTGGCCGAGCGCGCCGAGCGGCTGTCGGACCAGTACTTCGACGGCCGGGCCCGGCCCACCTCGGTCCGCTGGGTCACCAATCAGAACACACGCTGGGGCTCTTGCACCCCGTCCGAGGGCAGCATCCGCCTTTCGCACCGGCTGCAGGGCATGCCCGAGTACGTCGTCGACTACGTCCTCGTCCATGAGCTCGCGCATCTGCTCGTGCCCGGCCACGGCCCCCGCTTCTGGCAGCTGCTGGAGGCCTATCCGCGCACGGAGCGGGCGCGCGGCTACCTCGAAGGAGTGGTCGCCGCCGACCGGCTGCCGCATCTTCCGGCCGCCCGCGACGAGTGACTCGACGACCGGCTCGGTGACGAGAACCGGCCATCACGCGTGCGCGTGCCCGGGTCCGAAGCGGGTCTTGTGTACCGGGTCTGTACCGGTCGCGTCCCCTGTCCGAGTTTGCCGTTAGCCTGGCGCGACGCACTCACATTCGGGATGGGGGACGGTCGTTACGCATGGCCAGGGAATTCCAACGCGGCCACAAGGCCAGAATCAGTGACCTCACCGCGGGTACGGATCTGTACGTAGGTGTGCAGATTTCTGCCCCCGGACTGAGCTTCGACATCAGCTGCTTCGGTCTGGACGCCGACGAACAGCTTTCGGACGACCGGTACTTCGTCTTCTTCAACCAGCCGAAGACCCCGGAAGAGTCCATTCAGCTTCTCGGGACGCAGGCGGGTGACACGGAGTCGTTCCGGGTCACGCTCGACAGGATCCCGCCGCAGATCCAGAAGCTGTCGTTCACAGCGACCATCGACGGCACCGGCCAGATGTCGCAGATCGCCCCCGGCTACATCCGCATCGTCGCAGGCGGCGAGGAAGTGGCCCGGTACTCCTTCAACGGCGCCGAGTTCTCCACCGAGCGTGCCGTGATGCTGGGCGATTTCTATCTGAAGGACGTCTGGCGGTTCGCCGCGGTCGGCCAGGGGTTCGACGGCGGCCTGGACGCGCTGCTGAAGAACTTCGGCGGCGAGGTCGCCGAGGAGGAGCCCGCCGAGCCGCAGCCGCAGGCCGACGCCGTCCCCGGCTTCGCCCCGCCCGCCCAGGCCGCGGCGCCACCCGCGTTCGCGCCACCTGCCGCACAGGCACCGGCACCGGCACCGGCGCCTGCACCGGCCCCCGCACCTGCTCTGGCACCGGCGCCCGCGCCCGCCCCCGCGCCCCCGGTGCACGCACAGCCGACCATCGTCGCGCCCGTGAGTACCCCTCCGGGCGGCACCGTCCCACCCCCGCCCGGACCCGTCCCGAGCGCGCCCCTGCCGCCCGGCTACGGTCAGCCGCAGGCCCCGCAGGCCCCGCAGGCCCCGCAGGCCCCGCAGGCCCCGGCACCGCCGCCGGGCTACGGACAGCAGCCCCCGACCGCCCCGCCCGGATACGGCCAGCAGCCGCCGTACGGCCAGATCCCGGGCCAGCCGGGCGCGCCCGCCGCTCCGGCGCAGTACGGCGTGCCCCAGGGAGCCCCGCAGGGAGGTGCCGGGGTCACCGCCGCGCTGCAGCAGTTCAAGGAGACGCCCACCGGACAGCGGTGGACCCAGCAGAACAAGAAGCTCGTCCGGGCCGACCTCGGCGTCGGCGGGGAGCAGGCCGTGCTTGCCCGTCAGGGCAGCATGGTGCTCTACCAGGGCAAGGTCGACTTCGGCTACAAGGGCGCCGGGTTCGCCGGGCGCATCGTGGGCAACGCGACCGGCCAGGAAATGCAGCTGATGCGCTGTTCCGGCCGCGGCCAGGTGTTCTTCGCCGAGGACTCCACGATGCTGCACCCCATCGAACTCCAGGGCGACGCGATCTGCGTGTCCGCCGAGAACGTCCTCGCCTTCGACGAGACGCTCCAGTACGAGGTGCGCCGCATCGAGGGACACGGCATCCCCGGAGGCGCGCTCTTCACGATGCAGTTCCAGGGGACCGGCACCATCGTCGTCAAGACGCACGGCGCGCCCGTCGTGCTCCCCGTGACGCCCACGACGTTCGCCGACTGCAACGCCGTCGTCGCGTGGTCCGCCGCCTCCCAGGTGATCGTCGCCAGCCAGGTGCGGATGCGCCGCAACGCCTACGCCGGGGACACCGGAGAGAGCGTGAACCTCCAGTTCCGTGCCGCGCCCGGCAATTTCATCATCGTCCAGCCGTACGAGGTCTGAGGGAGCCCGACATGAACCAGCCGCTCGCGGGCTTCGCTCCCGCCCCCGTCACCGCCCGCATGGAGAACCACGGCAACCACATGCTCAAGGTCGCCATGCAGACCGGGAACGACCTCCTCGCGCGCGTGGGGTCGATGGTCGCCTACGAAGGGTTCGTCCAGTACGAGCCCAACCCGCCCGCCGTACGCCAGATCGCCAAGGACTGGATGACCGGTGAGGGCGCGCCCCTGATGAAGTGCTCCGGGGACGGACTGCTCTACCTCGCCGACTACGGGGCGAACGTCGTCGTCATCAACCTCAACGGTGACGCGATCTCCGTCAACGCCACCAACCTGCTCGCCTTCGACGCGCATCTGACGTGGGGTGTCGAACGCGTCAAGGGACTCGCCAAGTTCGCCGGACAGGGCCTGTGGAACACCAGGATCTCGGGCCAGGGCTGGGTCGCTCTGACCTCCCGGGGCAAGCCGATCGTCGTCGACTGCGGCGGCGGTGAGGACGAGACGTACGTCGACCCGGACGCACTCGTCGCCTGGTCCCCGAACCTCAAGGTGAAGGGCAAGCGCAGCTTCAAGGCGCAGTCGCTGATCGGACGCGGCAGCGGCGAGGCGTACCAGATGGCGTTCTCCGGGCAGGGCATCGTCGTCGTCCAGCCCAGCGAGGACAGCACCGACCGCCTCCGAGTCCGGGGCTGAGGGGGGAACGACACACCATGCAGAGCCCGATTTTCGGCTACAACGAGCAGCAGACCCAGGAACGCTGGAGCCTGCAGAACCAGCAGATGCTACGCGTCGCCCTGGAGGGCCACGACGACATCCTCGCCCGCAAGGGCACGATGGTCGCCTACCAGGGGATGGTCGAGTTCGACGCCGAGTACCAGAGCAACGATCAGCGGCGCTCACGGGCGTACACCGGCGAGGGCCTCGATCTGATGCGCTGCCACGGGCAGGGGACGGTCTACTTCGCCAACCTCGCCCAGCGCGTCCACGTAGTGGACGTGGACCAGGACGGCCTCACTGTCGACAGCAGTTACGTCCTTGCCATGGACTCCTCGCTGCACCACGACGTCATCGCCGTCGACAGCCAGTACGGCATCTCCGGCTCCGGCAAGTACCAGCTCAACATCACGGGCCGCGGCAAGGTCGCCCTGATGACCTCGGGCATGCCGCTGATGATGCACGTCACGCCCGACAAGTACGTCAACTGCGACGCCGACGCGATCGTGGCCTGGTCCACGGCCCTGCGCGTGCAGATGCAGGCCCAGACCCACTCCTCCGGCGTGTGGCGGCGCCGCGGCAACACCGGTGAGGGCTGGGAGCTCAGCTTCATGGGACAGGGCTTCATCCTCGTCCAGCCCAGCGAACTGCTGCCCCCGCAGAACGCCCAGATCGGCTCGGGCATCGCCGCCCAGTACGGGGTGGGCCAGCAGGGGGCTCGGGGGCAGAACCAGGGCAACGTCTGGAGCTGACCGAGGAAGCAAACGTAAGGGGCGGCAGCCTTGTGGCCGCCCCTTACAGCGTTCTCAAAGCCTCGCCTGCGTCGCCGCCAGCAGCCGTACGACCGACTCGTCGGCCACGGCCGCCACCTCGTCGTACGGGAACCAGCGCAGGTCGAGGGACTCCTCGCTGATCTCCTGGACGGCGTCCGGCGGTGCCACGGCGGCGTACTGGACGTCGAAGTGCCAGTGGCACGGCGCCGGAATCCGATGGCGGTCGAGGCTCACCGGGCCGCCGGGAAGCAGGGTCAGCCCCGTTACCCCGGACTCCTCCGTCGCCTCACGCAGAGCGGCGGCCGCCAGCGTGGTGTCCTCCGGCTCGCAGTGGCCGCCCATCTGGAGCCACTTGCGCAGCTTCCTGTGCAGCGTGAGCAGCACCCGGCCGTGCTCCGGGTCGATCACCAGGGCGCTCGCCGTGATGTGCCCCGCGTGGCACGACTTCCACATGCCGTCCGGGCGGGCCTCCAGGTGGTCCAGATAGGCCTGGCGCAGGTCCTCCTGGTCCTCGTAGCTCTTCAGTACGAGGACCGTGTCGTCGTAGAGACTCACTCGGTGTCGTCGTCCTCGGCCTCGTCGCCCTTGTGCTTCTTGCGGAGGTCGGGCTTGTCGGCGGCCTCCCCGAGCATCTTGTCCCACTCGGAGAAGTCCAGCTGCTCGCGATGCACGAAACCGTCCGGGTCGTCCAGGTCGGAAGCGGTCGGCAGCATGTCCGGGTGGGCCCACAGGGCGTCGCGGCCGTCGACTCCGCGCGCGTCCGTGAGCGAGGCCCACAGGCGCGAGGCGTCCCGCAGCCGGCGCGGGCGCAGCTCCAGGCCGATCAGCGTGGCGAACGTCTGCTCGGCCGGGCCGCCCGTGGCGCGGCGGCGGCGCAGGGTCTCACGCAGCGCGTCGGCGGACGACAGGCGCGGTTTCGCGGCGGCGTGCACCACCGCGTCCACCCAGCCCTCCACGAGCGCCAGAGCCGTCTCCAGGCGGGCCAGGGCGGCCTTCTGCTCGGGGGTGTCCTCGGGCTGGAACATGCCCTGCTGGAGCGCCTGCTGCAACTCCTCGGGGTTCTGCGGGTCGAACTGGCCGACCACGTCCTCCAGCTTGGCCGTGTCGACCTTGATCCCGCGCGCGTAGCCCTCGACCGCGCCGAACAGATGCGAACGCAGCCACGGCACATGCGCGAAGAGGCGCTGGTGGGCCGCCTCGCGCAGCGCCAGGTAGAGTCGCACCTCCTCCTTCGGCACGCCCAGGTCCTTGCCGAACCCCTCCACGTTCATCGGCAGCAGCGCGGCCCGGCCGGCCGGGCCCAGCGGCAGGCCGATGTCGGTCGAGCCGACGACCTCGCCCGCGAGCACGCCCACGGCCTGCCCGATCTGCGTACCGAACATGGCGCCGCCCATGGAGCGCATCATGCCGATGAGCGGGCCCGCCATGGCCTGCATCTCCTCCGGCAGGACGTCGC
The DNA here is from genome assembly GCF_053591955.1 of Streptomyces sp. NPDC002845. Lineage (NCBI taxonomy): Bacteria > Bacillati > Actinomycetota > Actinomycetes > Kitasatosporales > Streptomycetaceae > Streptomyces > Streptomyces sp. NPDC002845. The sequence continues at coordinate 130,990 of NZ_JBSFUU010000015.1, forward strand.
CCATGGCCGCGCCGACGCGCTCGGCGACCGGGTCGACGAGCTCCTTCCACGCGGGCAGGGTCGCCTCGACCCACTCCGCGCGGCTCCACGCCACGGCGGAGCCCGCGCCGGACGGCAGGGACGTCGCGTCGTCCAGCCACAGGTCGGCCAGACGGACGGCCTCCTCGACGGAGGTGCGCTCGGCGGGGCCGACGCTCGCGTCCTTCGTGCCGTCCGGGGGGCCCTGGGAGACCGTCTGGCGGGCGATCTGCTTGGCCATGTCCCAGTTCACCGGGCCGCCCTCGTACGAGAGCATCTGGCCCAGCTGCTGGAAGGCGGCGCCCAGGTCGTTGGGGTTCATGGAACCGAACATCGCAGCGAACGGGTTGTCGGCGCCGGAACCGCCGGCTCCGGACAGCCCGAAGCCGAACGGGTTGGCCGGTCCCTGACCACCACCGTCCTGCTGGTCCTTGCCCTCGTCGCCGTTCTCCGGCTCCTCCGGCGGAAGGCCGAATCCGAATGGGGTGTCACTCACGGGATTCCTCGGCTGGTAAGGCCACCGTTCTTTCCGGCGGCTGGCTGCCCGACAACACCACCCAGCGTAGACACCGTGGCCGGATCGGGCCTCAGTGCTTCGCCGACTCGCGGCCTGCGGCAGGATGGATGCCACCTGGTACGTACGCGTTACGCGCGTCCGTACTGAAGACAACCACTGGAGACGCTCAGTGAGTTCCCCAGATCCGCAGGTTCGCGCAGCGCGAAACCACTCAACCAACTCTGCCGTGCGCGGGCCTATCGTCGCCGTGACCGGTGCCGCGTCCGGTGTCGGTGCGCTGCTCACCGAGCGGCTCGCCGCGTCCGAGGAGATCAAGCAGGTCATCGCCATCGACGAGCGGCGCGGTGAGTGCGCGGCGGCCCAGTGGCACATCCTGGACGTCCGGGACCCGGCCATCGCGGAGAAGCTGCGGGGCGCGGATGCCGTGGTGCATCTCGCGGTCGATCTGGATCTGGGAGCCGATACGGCGGCGCGCAGCGCCTACAACGTTCGGGGGACGCAGACCGTGCTCACGGCGGCGGCCGCCGCCGGGGTCCATCGGGTGGTGCTGTGCACCTCGGCGATGGTCTACGGGGCTCTGCCGGACAATGAGCTGCCGCTTTCAGAGGACGCCGAGTTGCGGGCCACCGCCGAGGCCACCGGGGTCGGTGATCTGCTGGAGATCGAGCGGCTCGCCCGGCGGGCGCCGCGGGCGCATCCCGGGCTGAATGTCACCGTCGTACGGCCTGCCGTGCTGGTCGGGGGCACCGATACCGCGCTGACCAGGTACTTCGAGTCGCCTCGGCTGTTGGTGGTGGCCGGGTCGCGGCCTGCCTGGCAGTTCTGTCATGTCGAAGATCTGTGCGGTGCTCTGGAGTATGCCGTTCTGGAGAAGGTCGACGGGGAACTGGCCGTCGGGTGTGACGGGTGGCTGGAGCAGGAGGAGGTCGAGGAGCTCAGCGGGATCAGGCGGATGGAGTTGCCGTCCGCGGTCGCTCTGGGGGCCGCGGCTCGGCTTCACCGGATCGGGCTCACGCCGTCTCCGGCCGGGGACCTGGCGTACACGATGTACCCCTGGGTGGTGAGTGGGAGCCGGTTGCATGACGTCGGGTGGCGGCCGCAGTGGACCAATGAGGAGGTTCTCGCGGAGCTGCTGGAGGAGGTTGCCGGGCGGCACACCGTGGCTGGGCGGCGGCTGGGGCGCAAGGATGCGACGGCTGCGGGGGCTGCGGGGGCGACGGTTGCTCTGCTGGGTACGGCGGCGTTGGTGCGGCGGGCTCGGAAGGCTCGGCGGCGGATCTGAGGGTTTCGCCCCCGCCGCCCCTGCCCGCCCCATCCTCCAGGGGCTGCCGCCCCTTCGACCCCGCCAGAGGGCTCGGGGTGGGTGGGATTGTGTGCGGGTGGGTGGGGGTTGCTGTGGTGATCGGCCTTGCGGCCTCGTCCTCAAGCGCCGGACGGGCTGAGGGTGCCTGGGGGTGGGCTGGAGGTGTGCGGCCCGGTGGGTGGTGGATCGGCCTTGCGGCCTCGCCCTCGAACGCCGGACGGGCTGAGGGTGCCTGGGGTGGGCTGGAGTGTGTGGCCGTGTGTGATGGGTGGAGCGGCTATTTCGGGTTGTCGGTGTTGTGGGGCACGATGGGTTCATGGCACCCAGTAACGATCATCCCGGTGAGTGGGCGGCTGATGAGCCCGTCAAGTTGATCGGCATTCGTGAGACGCCGTTGTCCTTGGACGAGGTCTTCGAGGCTGTGGGGGACGACGCGGCTGGAGGGACTGCGCTGTTCGTGGGGACGGTGCGGAACCACGACGGGGGCGCCGATGTGGATGAGCTGGGGTATTCCTGTCATCCGAGCGCCGAGGACGAGATGCGGCGGATCGCGGAGAAGGTTGTCGGTGAGTATCCGGTGCGGGCGCTCGCGGCCGTGCACCGGGTGGGAGACCTGAAGGTTGGCGATCTCGCTGTGATCGTCGCCGTTTCGTGTCCACATCGGGGGGAGGCCTTCGAGGCCTGTCGGAAGCTCATCGATGACCTGAAGCACGAGGTGCCGATCTGGAAGCATCAGAGGTTCTCCGACGGGACCGAGGAATGGGTCGGCGCGTAGCGTTGTTGAGCCTGCTGAACAGCGCACGGTCGGTTCCGGTTGCGTAACCCGACCCCTGGCGTGAGCGTTGACAGGGCGGATGGTTAATCTGCTGATCAGTCAGTTGCGGTCGCTCATGGGGTTGGGAGGTCGGCATGGCGGCGCTTGCCTGGTTGCTGATTCCGCTGTTGGCCGCGATCGGTGCCGGACTGTGGGGCAGTTGGGCCGGCCGGAACCGTAAGACCATCGGGGACGGCACGGAGCTCGCGGGGTACACCCGTTTCCGTGAGGCCATGGAGAGGTCCCACACAGGGAGCTGAGGAGCTGCGGGGCGGTCGGCCGTCCGGCCTCCGTACGGACGGCCCAGACAGTGCACTGACAGACCCGTCCCGTACTGTCGTTCCATGCCACGCCGCACCGCGACGATGCTCGCCTCCACTCTGATGCTGATCGCGCTCCTGTGCGCTGGAGTGTTCATCGAAGTGCCGTACTCGGAGATGTCACCGGGGCCGACGGTGAACACGCTCGGGAAGCACGGCGGCGAGCCGGTGCTGCAGATCTCCGGGCGCAAGACCTACCCGACGGACGGCAACCTGAACATGACCACCGTCCGGGTCACCAGCGCCGACTACAAGATGAATCTTGTAGAGGCCGTTTACGGATGGCTGGCACACGACAACAAGGTCGTACCGCACGACACGCTGTACCCGAACGGCAAGACCGAGGAGGAGTCGACCAAGGAGAACGCCGAGGAGTTCAGCCAGTCCCAGGAAAGCGCCAAGGTCGCGGCCATGAAGGAACTGGACATCCCAGTGAAGTCCTGGGTGATCGTCTCCAGCGTCCTCAAGGACTCCCCGTCCGAGGACCGGCTGCACGCCGGCGACGTCATCAAGGCCGTCGACGGTACGACGGTCAAGGCGCCCGGGGACGTCGCCGAGCTGGTCACCAAGCACAAGCCCGGCGAGAAGGTCGTCTTCACGGTCGTGCCCGCCAAGGAGCAGGCCGCCGCCGAGAAGGAGAACCGGACGGCGACCAAGACCGAGAAGGTGACCATCACCACGGCGAAGTCCGACGACGACGGCGAGGAGCGGGCCATCGTCGGGATCTCCGCCGGAACCGATCACACGTTCCCGTTCGCCATCGACATCAAGCTCGCCGATGTCGGCGGGCCCAGCGCCGGCCTGATGTTCGCCCTCGGTATCGTCGACAAGCTGACCCCGGGAAGCCTCACCGGCGGCACGTTCGTGGCCGGCACCGGCACCATCGACGACAACGGCAGGGTCGGGCCGATCGGCGGCATCGAGATGAAGACCGTCGGCGCGCGTGGCAAAGGCGCCGAGTACTTCCTGACGCCCAAGGACAACTGCGCGGCCGCCGCCAAGGACACCCCGGACGGCCTGACGCTCGTCGAGGTGGACACGATCGGCGACGCCATGGATGCCCTGGACGACATCCGCTCCGGGACGACCGCTGACCTGCCGAAATGCACCACCGAGGGCTGAGCAGTACTACGTCCGTACGGCGTCGGGGGCGCCCCCGACGCCGTACACGGAATCAGCCCGCGAACGTCGCCGCGAGTGCCTCCGCGAGGCCCGGGACCAGGTCCGAGCCGGTGAGCACGTCCGTCGGTGAGTCCTTCTCGCGCAGGCGCAGGGCCGACTCACGGGCGCCGTCGCGCAGGACCGCGACCGTCATGCGGACCTCCTGGCGCTCGGGGTGCCTGGCGACCCACTGGGCGAGGCGGGCCTCGTCGAGGTTCTCCGGAACGGCGGCCTCGGCGGACGGCGGGAGCATCAGGCGTTCCACCGTGAGGGCACAGCCGGCCACGGCGTCGGGCCAGGCGATGGTGCCCAGGAACTCGTCCAGCGGCTTGTCCGTTGGAACTTCGTCCTGCTCGATCGGGGTGAGACCGGAGGTCTCGGACTCGTCCGTCAGGCCGAGCTGGGCCGCGAGGCCGGGTTCCCGGGCCCGCAGCCGTGCGGTGTCTACGAGGGCGAAGAGACGGGCGGGCTGGTCCCAGCCGAGGCCGGAGGCGTACTCGTCGATCTCGAGTACGGCCCGGGTGAGCGGGCTCGCCGCCATGGGAGTGTTGGACATGGTCACAATCCTGCCTCGTTCGTTCCCGGAAGCGGGAACCGAGTAAAGCGTCGGTAAGTTGCATAGGTGAGGACCCTACGATCACGGGGTCCGACACATGGTCCGCGAACACGAGGGCCTGACGAATCAACAGCGAACTTCGAGGTGCGCACCTTGGCTTTCCAGATGCCGGACCGCGGCGGAGGCCCGACGGGGCCACGGATCAGAGTGGGCCGACCGTCCCGGCGTGCCCGGGTCCTGCTCATGACACTGGGCGTCCTGGCCGTTCTCGGCATGGCGTTCGTCATGTTCGCGGGGTTCTGGACCGACTGGCTCTGGTATCGGTCGGTGAATTACTCGTCGGTCTTCACGATCACCCTGTGGACCAAGATCGGGCTCTTCTTCGTCTTCGGCCTGCTGATGGCGGTGGCGGTCGGCCTCAACATCTGGCTGGCACACCGGCTGCGTCCGCCGCTCAGCGCCATGTCGATGGAGCAGCAGAGCCTCGACCGGTACCGCATGGGCATCGCGCCCTACAAGAAGTGGCTCCTCCTCGGGATCACCGCCCTGGTGGGCCTGATCGCGGGCGCCTCCGCCTCCAGTCAGTGGCGCACGTGGCTGATGTGGGTGAACGGCGTGCCGTTCGGCGAGACGGACCCCCAGTTCGGTCTGGACGTCTCCTTCTTCGCCTTCGACCTGCCCTGGTACCGCTTCCTGCTCGGCTTCGGCTTCGCCGCCGCGATCCTCTCCCTGATCGCCGCGGCGCTCACGCACTATCTGTACGGCGGCCTCAGGATCACCTCCCCCGGCGCGCGCGCCACGGCGGCGGCCACCGGGCACCTGTCGGTGCTCCTTGGGCTCTTCGTCGCCCTGAAGGCGGTCGCGTACTGGCTCGACCGGTACGGACTCGCCGTGAAGTCCAGTGACTTCAAGGCAACGGACAACTGGACGGGCCTCAGGTACGTCGACGCCAACGCCTACCTGCCGGCGAAGACGATCCTGTTCATCATCGCCATCATCTGCGCGTTGCTCTTCTTCGCCACCCTGTGGCGTCGCACCTGGCAGCTTCCCGTCATCGGCTTCGGCCTGATGGTGCTCTCCGCGATCCTCATCGGCGGGCTGTACCCGGCGATCGTCCAGAAGTTCCAGGTTCAGCCGAACGAGCAGGCCAAGGAAGCGCCCTACGTCGAGAAGAACCTTGAGGCGACCCGTAAGGCGTACGGCATCGAGGGCACCCAGGTGAGCGAGTACTCGGGCGAGCCGAACACGGACGACCCGGCGACGCTGCGCGACGACGTCAACAAGACCACCAGCATCCGCTTGATCGACCCGAACATCGTCTCGCCGACCTTCCAGCAGCTCCAGCAGATCAGGAACTACTACGCGTTCCCGACCAACCTGGACGTCGACCGTTACACGGACAAGAACGGCAACGTCCAGGACACGGTCATCGGTCTGCGTGAGCTGAACCTCGCGGGCATCCCGAAGAACAACTGGATCAACGACCACTTCCGCTACACGCACGGCTACGGCGTGGTCGCAGCCAAGGGCACGGCGGCCGACGAGGACGGACGTCCGGTCTTCAGCGAGTCCAACCTGCCGTCCAAGGGCGACCTCGGCACGTACCAGCAGCGGGTCTACTACGGCGAGAAGACGACGCAGTACTCGATCGTCGGCGGTCCCCAGGACGAGATCGACTACTCCGACGACACCGGTGAGAAGACGACCAGCTACAAGGGTGGCAGCGGGGTCAACCTCTCCAGCCCGGTCAACCGGGCCGCGTACGCGGTGGCCTTCAGCGAGCCGCAGATCCTGTACTCGGGAGCGATCGGCGAGGGCTCGCGGATTCTGTACAACCGCACGCCCAAGGAGCGCGTCGAGGCCGTCGCCCCCTGGCTGACGATCGACGGCGACGCCTACCCGGCGGTCGTGGACGGCAAGATCCAGTGGATCGTCGACGCGTACACGACCACGAACGGCTATCCGTACGCCTCCCGCACCACCCTGGGCGACACGACCGCCGACTCGCTGACCGCCGCCGACAACCAGCGCGCGGTGGTGGCCCAGCAGAACCGGGTCAACTACATCCGCAACTCGGTGAAGGCGACCGTCGACGCGTACACCGGTGACGTCAAGCTCTACCAGTGGGACACCCAGGACCCGGTCCTGAAGACCTGGATGAAGGCGTTCCCGGACACGGTGGAGCCGAAGGGCGAGATCTCGAAGTCGCTGATGGACCATCTGCGGTACCCGCAGGACCTGTTCAAGGTCCAGCGCGAGCTGCTGACCCGGTACCACGTGCGGGACGCGGACACGTTCCTCAGCGGCAGCGAGGTGTGGCAGGTGCCGAACGACCCGACCAACAGGTCGGGGGACGCTGTGCCGCCGTACTACCTGAGCATGAAGCTGCCCGACCAGGACGCGCAGGCGTTCTCGCTGACGACGACGTTCACCCCGAACGGCCGGGACAACCTGAGCGCGTTCATGTCCGTCAACGCCGAGGCGGGGACCGGTGACTACGGCAGGATCAGCATTCTGAAACTGCCGACGGGCAAGACCATCGACGGTCCCGCGCGCGTGCAGAGCCAGTTCAACTCCGAACCGGCGATCGCCGAGTCCATCCGGCTGCTGAGAGGCGGTGACTCGGAGGTCGAGTACGGCAACCTGCTGACAGTGCCGCTGGACGGAGGACTGCTCTATGTGGAGCCGGTCTACGTGCGCGGTGGCGACCTCAAGTACCCGCTTCTGAAGAAGGTCCTGGTGACCTACGGAGGCGTCACCGTCTTCGAGGACACGCTCGACGAGGCCCTCAACAAGGTCTTCGGCACGGAGAGTTCGACCGAGCCACCCGACGAGGGTGACGGCGACGGCGACGGTACGACCGAGCCGCCGACGTCGGACAACCCGACGGTCCAACAGGCTCTGGAGGACGCCCAGACGGCCTTCGACGAGGGTCAGGAAGCCCTCCAGAACGGCGACTGGGAGGCGTACGGACGGGCCCAGAAGGACCTGCAGGACGCACTGCAGCGGGCCGAGGAGGCGCAGTCGCAGACCGGCGGGACCAGCGGGTCCGACGGCAGCGGCGGAAGCCAGGACGGCGAACAGAGCGGCGAGGGGAGCGGTGAGGAGAGTTCCGGGAGCAGTTAGCAGTTGATCCAGGGCCCGGAAGGGCCTTGGACGGGCCTCGGAAGGGCCTCGGACAGGCTGATTGAGGACCACGTCCCGCGCCGTGATACGGTTGCCGAACAACGGCGCGGGGTGGAGCAGCTCGGTAGCTCGCTGGGCTCATAACCCAGAGGTCGCAGGTTCAAATCCTGTCCCCGCTACTGAAGTCGAAGGCCCGGATCCTTACAGGGATCCGGGCCTTCGACGTGTGCGCGATGTGTGTGAGGTGCGCCCGGTGAGCAGGCGACTCGCTTGAAGGGCTGTGCCGTGCGAGGGGAGTTGGAAGAACTGTGTTTGACTTGTCTCTCTGTGGGCATGTCGACAAAACGCTGAAGTGACCTCACTGGCTGCGGTATACCAGGTGTACCCAGGTTGCAGGTGGTGCGACGATGGACGTTATGGGGGACAAGGCAACTCTGTTGGAGACGGGGCGGTTTGCGCAGTCTGTCGATCGGGACGAAACCGGCGACGCTGCCGAAGAGGCACGTCAGCGGCTCGCCGCCGAGGCCGGCGACGTCGAGGCGATGAGTGTCCTCGGAGCCATGCTGCTGCGCCGCGGTGATCTCGACGGAGCCGAGCCCGAGCTGCGCGCTGCCACTGCCGCCGGTGACCGGGCCGCCGCCAACAACCTGGGTGTCCTTCTGCACCAGCGCGGGTACGCCGACGAGGCCGCCGGGTGGTGGCGGATCGCCGCCGTCGCCGGGTCCGCGGCCGCCGCGCACGCGCTCGGGCGGTACCACCGCGAGCGCGGCGACGAGCCGGCCGCCGAGTACTGGCTTCGGCAGTCCGCCGAGCAGGGGCACGCGCTCGGTGCGTACGCCCTTGCCGATCTGCTGGAGCACCGCAGCGACCCCGGGACCGAACAGTGGATGCGGACTGCCGCTGAGCGGGGGCACCGTGAGGCCGCGTATCGACTGGCCCGAGCGCTCGACCGCAAGGCCGTGCGGCAGGAGCGGGAGATGGTACGGGAAGGGCGCAAGGTCGCGCGTGGGGGGCTCGATGGCGCACGGGAGCGGCGTGACGTCGTACGGGAAGAGGATGAGGCCGGGGCCGAGGCGGAGAGCGGCCCTGACAACGGTGTCGGGCCGTCCGCCGCGGAGGAGGCCGAGCAGTGGTACCGGCAGGCTGCGGCGCGTGGGCACCGGCGGGCCGCGCTGCATCTCGGCGCGATTCTGGAGCGGCGCGGGGAGCTCAAGGAGGCCGGGCGGTGGTATCTGACCGCCGCCAAGGACGGCGAGGCACGGGCCGCCTGCGCGCTCGGGTTTCTGCTGCGGGACGCCGGTGACACCGAGAGCGCGGCCGTGTGGTGGCTGCGCGCCGCTCAGGACGGTGACGGCAACGCGGCGAACGCGCTGGGCGCGCTGCACGCCGAGCGGGGCGAGACGCAGACCGCCGAGCGGTGGTACCGGGCCGCGATGGACGCCGGGGATGTGAACGGCGCGTACAACCTCGGGCTGCTCTGCGCCGAGCAGGGGCGGATCGCGCAGGCCGACCAGTGGTACCGGCGGGCCGCGTACGCCGGGCACCGGGAGGCCGCGAACGCGCTGGCCATCCTGTTGCTGCAGGTCGGGGACGCGGCCGGGGCCGAGCCGTGGTTCTCCAAGGCGGCGGAGGCGGGGAGTGTGGACGCCGCCTTCAACCTCGGGATTCTGCACGCCGGGCGGGGGGACGACGCGGTCGCGCTCGTCTGGTACGAGCGGGCGGCTGCCGCCGGGCACGCCGAGGCGGCGCTGCAGGTTGCCATCGCGCGGCTTCGGGACGGGGACGAGCGGGCCGCCGAGCGGCATCTGCGGCAGGCCGCGGGGGGCGGGAGCGCGGAGGCGGCGTATCGGCTCGCCGCCGTGCTCGATGCCCGGCGGCCGCCGGCGCCCGCGCATGAGCTGGGGGAGCCGGCTCGGGAGAAGAGCGAGTGCGAGGAGTGGTACGAGCGGGCCGCTTCCCAGGGGCATCGGCGGGCTCAGGTGCGGGTGGGGATGCTGGCGGCGGCTCGGGGGGATGTGGCCGAGGCGGCGCGGTGGTACCGGGAGGCGGCGGAGGCCGGGTCTCGGAACGGGGCGTTCAATCTGGGGTTGCTGCTGGCTCGGGAGGGGAGTGAGCCGGAGGCTGCGCTGTGGTGGACGCGGGCTGCTGACGCGGGGCATGGGCGGGCGGCGTTGCGGCTTGCCCTTGTGTACACGCGGCAGGGGGAGCTGGCGGAGGGGCAGCGGTGGGCGGATCGGGCCGTGGCGTTGGGGCCGGGGGAGGTTTCTGAGCGGGCGGCTCGGTTGCGGGATGCGTTGCGGGAGGAGTTGTCGGCGTGAGGGTTTGGGGTGGGGTGGGTCGCCCCCGCCGCCCCTACCCGTCCCATCCTCCAGGGGCTGCCGCCCCTTCGACCCCGCCTGGGGGCTGAGGTGGGCGGGGTGACGTGCGGGTGGGGGTTGCTGTGGGATCGGCCTGAACGGCCTCGTCCTCAAGCGCCGGACGGGCTGGAAGGGGCCGGGGTGGGCTGGTCAGTGCGGCTGACTGGGTGGGGATCGGCCTTGCGGCCTCGTCGTCAAGCGCCGGACGGGCTTGTTGTGTCTGGGGTGGGCTGGTGGGTGCGGCTGAGTGGGGGGTGGGCTGTTTAGCGATTTGCGGTGGCGGATGTTGTTGACGTAGTGTTGCGTTCATCGACGCGGGGTGGAGCAGCTCGGTAGCTCGCTGGGCTCATAACCCAGAGGTCGCAGGTTCAAATCCTGTCCCCGCTACTGAAGTCCGGAGGCCCGGAACCGATGAGGTTCCGGGCCTCCGGTGTGTTCGCTTCTGTGTAAGGGGCGGGCGTAAGTGCTCTGATTGGTTCCTTTACGCCGCCGCGCAGTGGGGGCACACGCCCCGGTACGTGACCTCTACGTCCTGGACCGTGAAGCCGTAGCGTTCGGAGTCCGGGAGGTCGGCGAGGGGGTTGCCGATCGGGTGGACGTCGCGGATGGCGCCGCAGTGGGCGCAGACCAGGTGGTGGTGGGGGCGGTGCGCGTTCGGGTCGTACCGCTTGGCGCGTTTGTCCGTGGCGACTTCGAGGACCTCGCCCAGGGAGACCAGCTCGCCCAACGTGTTGTACACGGTGGCGCGCGAGATCTCGGGCAGTTTGGCGACGGCCCGGGCGTGTACCTCGTCGGCCGTCAGATGGACGTGTTCGCCGTCGAGGACCTCTGCCACGACACGTCGCTGCGCGGTCAATCGCCATCCGCGTCCGCGCAGCCGTTCCAACAGGTCACTCATACGAACCAGCCTAACAGCAAGGGAAACAGTTTCCGAATGGGTGTGACTTTGGAACCCTGCTTGACTTAGACATTGTCCATTGTAGGATCAGGCTCGGATTTGGCCGAGGTGAGGGCGGGTTCAGCCCCGGTCCATGCCGAGGGCGACGACATCGTCGAGCGCGCGATCGGGAACTTCCGTCAGGTCGACGGAGACTATGGCAAGCGCCTGGAGGTCGCAGTCCAGGCCCTGCGCGGCTGACCGGGGTTGGACCGCTTGTCGTAGGGAACGGGCCGGAACCCCTTTGGGGTTCCGGCCCGTTCGTATGCTCAAGCGGGTGCGTGCTGGCGTGCCGGGGTCCAGCAGCGGATGATGTCGCGGACCGAGACGATGCCGATGGGCTCACTCCGGTCGAGGACGATGAGGTGGCGGAAGCCGCCGTGGGTCATGGCGCGAGCCGCCTCCTCCAGGGTCCAGGACGGTGCGGCGAACACGACATCGGTGGTGGTGTGGTCGTGGGCCCGTTCGGCGTCCGGGCTCTGGCCCAGGCCGATGGAGTTGAGGACGTCGCGTTCGGTCAGGATGCCGAGCCCGCCGGCATCGGGGTCGAGGACCACCGCCGCGCCGACCCGGCGTGCGGACATCAGGGCGGCGGCCTGGCGGAGAGTGTGATCGGGGCCGATGGTCAGGACCACGGTGCTCATGGCGTCGCGGACGAGCATGGAGTTCAGCCACCTCCTACGGAATCCATGGGACCAGTTAGTTCATGGATTCACAAGTTCACAAGTGGGGGGACTCTCAATGTCGCAGGTGGACGGGAGGTCAACAAGGGGGCGCGCATGGTCAGTTCAGGGGCGCTTGTGGATCAGGAGGTGTCGCATGTGCCTCGGTGCGGCTGGTCGGGCGCCTCAGTAGCGTTGGTTCAGATATCCCAGCAGTTCGTCGTGGAGCAGTCCGTTCGACGCCGCCGCGTTGCCGCTGTGCGGGCCCGGGCGGCCGTCGAGGCCGGTGAAGGCGCCGCCCGCCTCGGTGACGACGATCGCGGTGGCGGCCATGTCCCAGAGGGAGAGTTCGGGTTCGGCGCAGAGGTCGACCGAGCCCTCGGCGACCATCATGTACGGCCAGAAGTCGCCGTACGCGCGCGTGCGCCACACCTCGCGGGTCAGGTCCAGGAAGCCGTCGAGGCGGCCCTGTTCCTCCCAGCCGCTGAGTGAGGAGTATGCGAAGGAGGCGTCCGGGAGCTTCGATACGCGCGAGACGTGCAGGCGGGATGCCGAGGTCAGGCTGCGGCCGGTGAAGGCGCCGTGGTCCTTGGCGGCCCACCAGCGGCGGCCGAGGGCGGGGGCGGAGACGACGCCGACGACGGGCTGGTAGCCGCCCTCGCTCGCCTCCATCAGGGAGATCAGGGTTGCCCAGACCGGTACGCCGCGGACGTAGTTCTTGGTGCCGTCGATGGGGTCGATGACCCAGCGGCGTGGGCCTGTGCCCTCGATGCCGTACTCCTCGCCGAGGATGGCGTCGCGTGGGCGTGCGCGTTGGAGGTGGCCGCGGATCAGTTCCTCGGCGGCCTTGTCGGCCTCGCTCACCGGCGTCATGTCCGGCTTGGTCTCGACCTTGAGGTCGAGCGCCTTGAACCGGGCCATGGTCGCGGCGTCGGCGGCGTCCGCGAGGACATGGGCGAGGCGCAGGTCATCGAGATAGTCGGGCATGAGCGAACCGTATCTGCCGGGCTCGGGTGACGGCCATATGGGCTCGGGGGTCACTTGGGATCGCTACGGGGCCTTTGCGCGCGGCGGTGCTGCGGGGCTTCTTTCGCCCCCGCCGCCCCTACCCGTCCCATCCTCCAGGGGCTGCCGCCCCTTCGACCCCGCCTGTGGGGGCTGCGCCCCCGGGGCTCCGGTGGGGGGTGGGTGGGTTGTTTGCGGGTGGGTGGGTGTTGGGTCGGGGGTGGGTGGTGTGGGTTGTGGGGTGTCTGCGGGTTGTGTGTGGCTGGTCGCGCAGTTCCCCGCGCCCCTGATGGGGCGCGGCTGCAGCTCGGGTCAGCGTCCATGGGCCCGCGCCGCACCTCACCGGCCCGAGCCGGTCTCTCCGGCTCTGCGCCGAGCCTCCAGTCCAGGCCAGCGCCTGACAAGCCTGCCAGTCTCTCCGGCTCTGCGCCGAGCTGCGCTGGCTCCGCGCTGAGCCTCCAGTCCAGGCCAGTGCCCGACCAGCCCGCGCCAGCCTCTCCGATCCCGCGCCAGCCTCTCCGATCCCGCGCCCACCTCCTCCGATCCCGCGCCCACCTCCTCCGATCCCGCGCCCACCTCCTCCGATCCCGCGCCCACCTCCTCCGATCCCGCGCGCAGCTCCTCCGCCCCCCCTCCCCCCTGCCCAGCTCCTCCGCCCCCCGCTCAGCTCCTCCGGCCCCCCTGCCCAGCTCCTCCGGCCCTCCCTGCCCAGCTCCTCCGCCCCCGCCGAGCTCCTCCGCCCCCGCGTCAAGCCTTTCAGCCCAGGTCAGGCACCACCAGCCCGTCCGGCGTTTGAGGACGAGGCCGTTCAGGCCGATCCGCAGCAACCCCCACTCACCCGCAGACAACCCCCGCGGCCCCGGACCCCCCACCCCCTCCGACAGCCAGCGCAGCGTTACCGCGCAGGTTGGCCGACGGGCGCCCCCCGGTGCTGTCGTGAACCCTTGACAGTGACTTCGTGCGCGTCAAATCTGAGGTCCAGAGCCGTCGCTCGCCCGAGGGAGGCGATGATGCCTGCAGCGCGGGAATCCCTACTGGACGCCGCTTACACGGCGCTCGCACGCCGTCCGTGGTCCGCCGTGCGCATGGTTGACGTGGCCGCGGTGGCCGGTGTGTCACGTCAGACGCTGTACAACGAGTTCGGCAGCAAGGAGGGGCTCGCACGGGCCCTGGTCCGCCGGGAGGCCGACGCCTATCTCGCGGGCGTCGACCGGGCGTTGGCCGCGCACAGCGACGTACGCGAGCGGTTGGCTGCGACCGCCGAGTGGACGGCGTCGTCGGCGCGGGGCAACGCACTGGTTCGCGCCATGCTCACCGGATGCTGGAGCGAGCGGCTGCCCTCGCCGACGCTCTCGGCGGTGCCCTCGTCCTCCGCGGTGCCCGCGCAGCGCCGCGCCGACGGCCCGCTGCCCTCGCCCCTCGACTTCGTGGCCCTGGTCCGCGACCGCGCGGTGGCCGTCCTCTCCGCCCCCGGCACACCCAAGTCCGACACGGCGGAACTGGCCCGCTCCTGCGAACTCGTCGTCCGGCTCGCCCTGTCCTGCGTCGCGGCACCCCCGGGCGAGGGCGGGGTCACGGACCTGGTGCGCAACACCCTGCAACGCCAGCCGAGTCAGTGGGCTTGAAGCAACTTGAAGCACTTGAAGCACTTGAAGTAGTGGCGCATATCCGGACGTGCTGAACTAGTGCGACGTTCCCGACAGTTGGAGGCCGACGATCCCCACGATCACCAGAGTGATAGAGACGATCTTCAGGGTGGACACGATGTCCCCGAGGAAGACCATCCCGTAGATCGCGGTGCCGGTCGCCCCGATGCCCGTCCAGACCGCGTACGCGGGCCCCACGTCGAGCTTCTTCAGGGACAGGGTCAGCAGGCCGAAACTGCCGAGGGCGAAGACGCAGAACGCGATCGTCGGCCAGAGTCTGGTGAATCCGTGCGAGAGCTTCAGGGAGACCGCGAACCCGGTCTCCAGCAGCCCCGCCACGATGACCAGCAGCCACGCCATGTTCGTCCTCCCATGTCCCCACGTACCGTGACCGCTTCGTCCGACCTGGATCGGGCTCGGTGCGATTATGCCTTTACCTGGTTGCCAAGAACGCAAACAACGCGGAGGTCAGTCGCCTTCCCGGCGTTCCCGCGTGGACAGCAGCCTGCGCAGGGAGTAAAGCCGCGCAGGGTCCGCGTGGCCTTCCACTACCCACTCGTCCAGCGCGCAGTCCGGCTCGTCGTGGCTGCACGCGCGCGGACAGCCCTCGGTGCCGGGTTCGAGATCGGGGAAGGCGTGGATGACCCGGGACGGATCGACGTGGTGCAGGCCGAAGGACCGTACGCCCGGAGTGTCGACGACCCAGCCGTCGTCGCCGGGCAGGGGGATCGCCCGTGCCGACGTCGTGGTGTGCCGACCGCGGCCCGTGACCGCGTTGACGATCCCCGTCGACCGCCTCCGCTCCCGCGACACAAGCGCGTTGACCAGTGTGGTCTTTCCGACACCCGAGTGCCCGACAAACGCCGTGATCTTGCCGTCCAGTTGCTTGTGCACGCGCTCCAGCGCCTCGCCGCTCTCCAGCTCCGCACGGCTCGTCACGACGTACGGCACGCCCAACGCCCCGTACAGCTCCAGGAGTACGTCGGGCGAGGCGAGGTCCGACTTGGTCAGCACGAGGAGCGGGTCGAGCCCGCCGTCGTACGCGGCGACCAGGCACCGGTCGATCAGCCGTGGGCGCGGCTCCGGGTCCGCGAGGGCCGTGACGATCGCCAGCTGGTCGGCGTTGGCGACGACCACGCGCTCGTACGGATCGTCGTCGTCGGCCGTGCGCCGCAGGACGGACGTACGCGGCTCGATGCGGACGATACGGGCCAGGGTGTCCTTCTTGCCGGTCAAGTCACCGACGATCGCCACCCGGTCGCCGACCACCGCCGCCTTGCGGCCCAGTTCGCGGGCCTTCATCGCCATGACCACCCGGTCCCCGACAAGGCACGTCAGCCGGCCCCGGTCGACGGTGATGACCATGCCCTCCGCGGCGTCCTCGTGCTTGGGCCGGATGTTCGTACGCGGCCGGTTGCCCTTGCGGTTGGGGCGGGAGCGGATGTCGTCCTCGTCGGTGTGCTTGCCGTAGCGGCGCATGATCCCGGTCCGCCCGTCAGTTCCCGAGCATTCCGGTCCACAGGTCGGGGAAGTCCGGCAGGGTCTTCGCCGTCGTCGCCACGTTCTCGATCTGTACGTCCTTGACCGCGAGGCCGATGACCGCGCCCGCGGTGGCCATGCGGTGGTCGTCGTACGTGTGGAACGTGCCGCCGTGCAGCGTGCGCGGGCGGATGTGGAGGCCGTCCGCGGTCTCGGTGACGTCACCGCCGAGCTCGTTGATCTCCTTGGTGAGCGCGGCCAGGCGGTCGGTCTCGTGCAGCCGCAGGTGGGACACGCCCCGCAGGGTCGACGGGGAGTCGGCGAGGGCGGCCACGGCCGCGATGCCCGGGGTCAGTTCACCGACCTCGCCCAGGTCGACGTCGATGCCGTGGATGGCACCGGAACCGGTGAACTCCAGCCCCCGTTCGGTCAGTTCGCAGGAACCGCCCATCTCGGTGAAGATCTCCCGCAGCTGGTCACCGGGTTGGGTGGTGCGCGAAGGCCAGTCGGGGATGAGGACCTTGCCGCCGGTCACCAGGGCCGCCGCCAGGAAGGGCTGGGCGTTGGACAGGTCCGGCTCGATGGTCAGGTCGCGGCCGAGGAGCGCGCCCGGGGTGACCCGCCAGACGTTGGGCTCGCCGCCCGACTCGGGGGTGTCCACCTGGGCGCCGACCGCGCGCAGCATGTCGACCGTCATCCGGATGTGGGGCATGGAGGGGAGGGCCGCGCCGATGTGACGGACCTCGACTCCCTGGTTGAAGCGCGGGCCGGAGAGCAGGAGCGCCGAAACGAACTGGGAGGACGAGGAGGCGTCGGTCTCCACCGGGCCACCGTCCAGGGCGCCGCCGCCGTGCACCGTCAGCGGGAGCGCGCCGCGGCCGTCGTCGTCGATCCGGGCGCCGAGCACGCGCAGCGCGTCGATCACGCCGTTCAGGGGACGCTCGTACGACCGCGGGTCGCCGTCGAAGCGGATGGGGCCGTCGGCGAGGGCGGCCACCGGGGGCAGGAAGCGCATCACGGTACCGGCGTTGCCGACGTCCACCGTGGCCGGGCCGGCCAGCCCCATGGGGAACACGCGCCAGGCCTCGCCGGAGCCGTCGGGGGCCCCGGTGGCGGAGGAGCTGGACGACACCGTCTCCTCGATGCCCACGCCCATCGCGCGCAGCGCCGCCGCCATCAGCAGAGTGTCCCGGGAGCGCAGCGGGCGGCGCAGCCAGCCGGGCTCGGAGGCGAGGGCGGCCAGCACCAGGGCGCGGTTGGTGACCGACTTGGACCCGGGCACGTGGACCGTCGCGTCGACGGCTTCGCTCGCGTGCGGGGCTGGCCAGAGGGCGGTGGATGCGGGGTGTGGGGCCATGGCCCCACTCTATAAGGAGGGCGCCGTTCGGGTGCGGTGGCGTTGTGGCTGGTCGCGCCACGCGGCGGAGCCGTAAACCGGCACGGCCCCGCGCCCCTCGGGTGGGCTGGTCAGCCCCCCAGCAGCCAACGCCCCCCACCTATCAGCGAACACAACGACACCGCATGGAACAGGAAGAACCACAACCCCGCCGGCACATGCGTCAACCGCGACAACTGGTCCGCGTCCGAGTCCCCCGCCCCTCCCCGGCGCCGCTTCGCCTGCAGCTCGAAGGCCGGTCGTACGCCGCCCAGCAGCAGGAACCACACCACCGCGTACGCGAACGCCGCCTGCACCTGGGGTCCGGCCAGCCAGGAGACGACCACGAAGGTGCCGCCGGTGAGGACCACCGTCAGGGCGCCGTACGCGTTGCGGATCATCACCAGCATCGCCACCAGCAGGGCCGTGGCCAGCCACAGCAGCAGGGTGATGCGCCCGCCGCCCAGCAGGGCGGCCCCGCCCAGGCCCAGCAGCGGGGGAGCGGTGTAGCCGGAGGCCGCGGTGAGGATCATGCCGAGGCCGGTGGGCTTGCCCCGGCTGACCGTGAGGCCGCTGGTGTCGGAGTGCAGTCGTATGCCGGTGAGCGTGCGGCCGGTGAGCAGCGCGACCAGGCCGTGGCCGCCCTCGTGGGCGATGGTGATGGCGTTGCGGGAGAGCCGCCACAGACCGTGCGGGACGACCACGGCGAGCGCGGCGGCCGCGGTGGCGATGACGACCCAGATGTCGGGGTCGGGCTGGGTGCCGACGACCTCGTCCCAGAGGGTGGCCAGCGAGAGGGCTGCGGTGCTTTCCATGTTTTGTTGTGGCTCCTCGGGTCGCGGTCGATAGGGGCTGGCGCGTAGCGCCATCGTTGCGGGGTGGTGGTCGGGCGACGGGTGGGCCTGGCAGTGTGGCACGTATGTGCGGACGGTATCTGAGACGCTGAAGTAGCAGCGATCGTTCCTGACGGCAAACGTGCAGTTCACAGCGTTAGAGCCGCGGAGTGATCCGGGGCTCTTGCTCTACCCGTGCTGACTGTGTGCTGACCTGGAGGCACCTGTGATCTCCCCAGGTAACCCGTCCCGTGCTGGGTCGGTGCTGGTCTCCTTGTGCAGGCCCGTTTCGGGCGTGGCGTTGCCGTGGCGGTCGACCACTGCGTCTCTGCGTAGCGGAGCGTCATCGCAGACCCACCACCACAACGCGTCGCCGGCGTCGGGAGAGTAGGTCCCGGTCGGTGAGGGCTAGGTCCGTGCCAATCGCGGTGCGCCCGGAACTTCGCCTGTGTCTGCCCACCCCAGAGGCAGAAGCTCCTCGTCTACCTGAAGTCCGACCTTGGTGAGGTCGAACTGATACCCGGATTCACCCGGGACGTGAAGGGGCTTGGACACCACGGCACGGGCGACCCGGAAGTGCAGTTGCGCACCGAGCAGGACGTGGAGCGAGCTGTGGACCTGTTCCGGGCCGGCTACGCGGCGGCGTAGCCGTCCGCTGCGTCCGTGACAGAGGGCGCGGGACTGTGCGGTTGTGACTGACCCGGTGATCGTGCCTTCCGACGTATGGGCAAGGAGTGGCGGTGGACCATCAATGAGATGTGTGCATCGTGAAGTTGTAGGTCACGGGTGTGGTGTGAGGGGCGGGAGAGATGTTCGCGCTGGTCGTCGGCCGGTGCCCACGCCGAAGATCGTCCGAACTGTCGGCCGGAGCCGTTCTCGGGTTCTGCTGCGTTCGCAGTAGTGCCGCTCCTGCGATCCGTGACCGGGCCGGTACGCCGGGAGAGCGCGGGGAGGCGCGGGGATGCAGGAGCTGGAGCGGATCACGGCCGGGGTGAACGGGACACACTCGCCGAGGAGATGGCCAAGCAGCTTCAGGAGGTCCGTACCGAGCGGGAGGAGCTGGTGATCGCCGAGCGGGTCCTGAACCGGCTGGCCGAACAGGACCGGGCCGCGACGGAGACCGCCGCGGCCGTCGCCCCGACTTCCGCCCGGGTGGCGGGGCGGGCGGTACTGCTGATCCCGCACCGCAGCGAGAATCCCGACGAGGCCGTCCTGCCCGGTGACCACCGCAAGATCCTGGCGATCGTGCGTGCCGCCGACGGCCCGGTGCGGGCCAGGAGTGTCGGCGAGGAGCTGGGCCTGGAAGCGACGGTGCACGGCAAGCTGGAGCCCTTGCGCGCGAAGATGACCAATCTCGCCGACCGCGGCTGGCTGCACAAACGACCCGACGGCAGGTTCATCGCACGCCCGAAGCCGCGTGAGGGGCGCAAGGCGCCGTAACCAGCGGGCCCCGGCGGCAGCTGAGTTTTGTGTGAAGAAAAACAACCACGCCGTCGCGGGCCCTGACGGCCTTGTCTGCACCGCCCGCCTGCCGCTGTCGAGTGCCACCCTGAACTGGCTCGCCGACCTGATACGCGGCCACATGAGGAGAATCGGCTCACGATGGTGGGCCCTGCCCGCGGGAAAGATCGCCTGGAAGCTGGACGCCGATGAGGTGAAGGACAACCGGGAGCACGCCAAAGACTCAGCCGCTCTGGCCAACACCCAGGGCGGGATCATCGTCACCGGCGTCGCGGAGAACGGCACCGGCGGGGTGGCCACGGTCGTCGGAGTCGATGACGCTCGCGTCGCCCGGGCCCTCGCGGACAGGTTCCGCGGGATCGCCAACTCGATGGTGCGGCCCTTCATCCCCGCCTTCACCGTCTACACCCTGCCGTTGCCCGCCGTCCCGGGCCGCTCGGCGGTCGTCGTCCAGGTGCCGCGCAGTCCGGAATCCCGCACCTGGTGCCCTGGGACAAGGACAGTTGGCACTTCCCGAAGCGGGTGGGCGAGGACACGGTCTGGCTGGGCGAGTCCGAGACGGAGACCGCGTACGCGCGACGGTTAGCTGCCCGGCAGGACGCCGAGGATCCTGGCCGACCAGCTCCGGCCGCAACTGGCGGGCGAGGCCCGTCGTGTGAGGGTGCTCGTCACAGCCGTCTGTTCGGTGCCGGCCCCGCACGACACCGCACCACCCGTGAACCCTTAGCTTGTTCTTTGGGGCAACGGTGACGGGTGAACCAGGCGCGGGACGACCTGGGCGCTACGAGCAGCAGGATGATGGTCAGCCCGTACACGATCAGGGCCAGGCCGTACACGCCGGGGGCGTTGCTGGCAGGGAAGGCCGCCGCTCCGATCATGATCGCCACGACCCGGGCGCCGCGGTTGCCCTGCCACAGTCCGAAGGCCGCCGCGCCTGGCAGGAGCGCGAGAAGGACGAACAGGGCACCGGCGGGATCGCCTTCTGCGAAGACCACGATCATTGTGATCACGAGCACGGAGACGGCTGGCAGCGCGGTGAGGGCGATCACTGCTATGACCGGCGTCGGTGGTCTACGTATCTCATCCGAAGTCATCTCACGGAAGGTATAGACGCTGGGCTGGGACCGGTCCCGAGTCATGCCCGCCATCACATCATCCGCGACGAGTTCCTTCAGCTCCACGACCAGGTGGCGGACGCCGCCCACGTTCTGGCCCGTGCGATCTCCATACGGGAGTCCGCCTACCGTGCCGACGGCCAGGGGGCCCCGAACGGCATCGTGCTCTCGCCGGACTGGCAGTACCTGTATGCCCTTCACGAGATCAAAGGCATCGCCAGGCGGCTCTCTGACCGCGCGGCGCGCACCGCCGGCGGCACCGGAGCCAGCTACGCCCAGCTCGGGGCCGCCTGAGGGATCACCAAGCAGGCGGCGAGACTGCGCCGGCCCGGCGCCGTGCGCAAGCCCGACGACACCAGCGGTGAAGGCGCACCGTTCGAGCTGCAGCTCGACGGGGGCCTCGCCGAGATCATCCAGTTCCCCGACGAGGGCGGGTTCATCTGGGAGGCCGACGGCGCCGACGGCACCGGCGGTCAGGCCGAGGAACCGTACGGAAGCCGGACCGAGGCCGCTGCCCACGCCGGTGCCTTCCTTGCCCGACATGCCACCCCGGCCGACGAGACGTACGACCACGACGCGGCACACTCCGGCTGCTTCGAACCCCATCTCGGCCCCGGCGGATACGTCGACTGCGACGGCAAGCCCCTGTGAATCCGCTCGGCGGAAGACTGAGCCACGGCACACCGCAGGCATACGCGCCAAGCTGAAACGCCTGGTCGACCGCGGCATCCTCACCGAACCCGCACCTGGTCTGCTCACCCTCACCCAGTCGGCACCGGCCGCCTCGGAGACCGACTCGAACTGAAGCGTTCGAACTGGCTCGACGGCCTGTCCTAGGCCGGCGGGGGGTGCGTGGTGCGACCCTGCCGCGCGGCTGTGCGCAACGCTGCGATGACGGCCGTGGTCGTCGGGTTCGCGGTCTCGGTGTGACGCGTCGCGGCGAACAGCAGGCGCAGGATCGGGCGGTCCTCGATGGGCGCCGTGCGGATTCCTGGTGTGGCCGGGTCGATGGCCGTCCGGGGGACGAGCGCGGTGGCGAGGCCGGCCCGTGCGAGGGTGAGCTGGGCGGCGATGTCGGCGGTGATGTAGCGCGTCGTGGGTGTGAAGCCTGCCTGGTGGCAGGCGTGCAGGACGGCCTGTCCGCAGTCCGTGGTCGGCGGCGGCACGGCGAGGCTGTGTGTGGCCAGTTCCCGCAGGGCGACGGGCCGCTCGTCGGCTTGGTCGGCCGCGGTGACGACGAGCAGCGGATCGTCGAGCAGCGGCGAGACCTCGATGCCCCGGGGTGTCGCATCGGGCAGGTGGTGATACCGCTGGCCCAGCACCACATCGACGGTGCCGAGCGTGAGTTCCCGCAGTTGCGCCTGGTCGGTGAGGAGACAGGTCACGGTGAGCTGCGGGTGGTGTGAGCCCAGTGTGGTCAGTGCGGGGGCCACGATCCTGGCGACGGTCGACGGCAGCGCGGCGAGCGTGGCGGCGGCGCCGACCGTGCCCTTGACCGCCGCGACAGCGCTCTCGGCCTCCTGTACGGCGGCGAGGATCCGGTCGGCGTGTTCGAGGAGCACCCGGCCCGCCTCCGTCAGTGCCACGGTTCGCCCGTCGGGGCGCAGCAGATCGACTCCCACGTCGTGCCGCAGCGTGGACAGCTGCTGGGACACGGCACCGGGGGACAGCGCCAGTGACTGTGCGGCCGCGGCGATGGAACCGCGGGCGGCGACGGTCTTGAGCATGTGCAGACGGCGGATATCCAGCATGACTCGATAGATTACCTAAAGGGTCTCATCAGAAAGCACCCCCTTGACCTATTGAGTCATGGTGAGCGACCTTCAGCGCATGGAAATCTTCGACTGCATCGCCGCGGTGGCCCGGCCCATCCACGACTTCGGTGACGAGTTCATGTCCGACGAGGCGACCGCCGCCGTCGGTCTGCGCGCCGGGTTTGCCCCGGGGCGCGGCTTCTACTGCCGCGGACGGTTCGGAGTGCTCGGCGAGGCACCGGCCTCGGTGGTCCAAGCAGTACAGGGCTTCCTCGGCCCCCACCTGGTTACCGCGGGCTGGCTGGCGGGACGGTCCGTGATGCCGGCGGAGGAAGCCGCCGCCTGCTATGCGCAGGCCGTCCGGACGTGGGGGCGCGCCAACATCCCCGCCGACGTCGACGTGGAGCACTTCAACCGCTTGGCACAGCAGCTGATCGACGCCGCCGACGCCGACGCACTGCCTCTGTTCGCCGGCTGGCGCGCGCAGCCCTGCCCCGGCAACGACCCGGTCGGTGCGGCCATGCAGCGCATCCACGTACTGCGGGAACACCGTGGCGCCTGCCATCTGGCGGCGGTGCGCCTGTGCGGGCTGAGCGCCCGCGCGGCAATGGTCATCAACCTCGGCGTCGAGCAGGCGACCCGCTACGGCTGGCAAGAGCCACATCCCGTTGCCGCAACCCTGATCCCCCGATGGCGGCGTGCCGAGCAGCTCACCGACGAGCTGCAGGCACCGCTCTACGCCGCACTGACCGACCGGCAACGTACCGAATTCGCCCAGCTCGTCAACGCGTTGACCGATTCCCTGACCCCGTGACCGGACTTCGAGAACACCAGCAGGAGCACGAAGCCCAGCCGGTCGTCACCACCGGCCCTGGTGAGCCGCGTCATCTTCGGGCGGTGCCTGGCCGGTGCTGACGGCTTCGGCATTGGCTTCCGCATTGGATTGCGCGATCGCCCGGATGCGGCGTCAAACTGGCCGGGCGCAGCCCGCATCCCTTCCCGGGCTTCGCCGACCTGCTGCTGGACGCGGCCGCCGCGAACCTGGTCAGCGGTGACGGCTTCGCCCACACCGGCCCCGGCTGGCTGCTGCGCGAACTGTCCCGCACCGCGCCCGACCGCGTCGCTGAAACTCGTCGAAGCCCACTCTGAGCTGTCACCGGAAGCCGTCCGGATGGCCGGCGCCCGACTCCGCCCGGGCCCCTACCGCCGCCGCTGACGAGACGAGACGCCCGTCCCAGGGTTGCCGGGCACTCCCATGTCCGGCAACCCGGGGACGGCACGGGTCAGCGGATCTGCCCGTCGAGAGTGTCGAGCCAGCGGGACAAGGCGGCACCGATCGCGTCCGGTGCGTCTTCCTGGACGGAGTGCAGGCCGGACACGGTGATCTCGGTCTGGTTCTTGAAGGTGCGCGCGAACTCCCGGTCGTCGCCGGTGAGCGCCATGCCGGGTTCGGCGTTGACGAAGAGCTTCGGAATGTCCGTACCGGGCAGGAACGCGCTGTACTCCTCGACGATGGAGTGCACATCGGCGGGTTCTCCGTCGATCGGCACCTCGCGGGGCCAGGTGAGGGTGGGGCGGCGGTTCTCGCCTCGAGTGCGGTAGGGCCGCTGATACTCGGCGAGTTCGGTATCGGTCAGGGTGCGCAGAATTCCGGCGGGCAGGAAGCCCTCGACGAAGGCGTTCTGCTCGAGAACGAGTTCCTCGCC